>NZ_JABULD010000461.1:0-7017 GCF_014060985.1 Pseudomonas sp. MD195_PC81_125 | reverse complement strand
GATCTATCAGGCAACATTATTGTCGTCTGACACACCCCTTTCGCGAGCAGGCTCGCTCCCACATTTGAACCGATTTCAGCTCAAGATTACTTCTTCGCGGCAACTTTGGCCTTGGCGCCGCGTTGACGCTGCGCTTCGAACAGGCACACGCCGGTCGCCACGGACACATTGAGGCTGCTGACGCTGCCAGCCATCGGCAGGTTCACCAGATAGTCACAGTGCTCGCGGGTCAGGCGACGCATGCCTTTGCCTTCGGCACCCATGATCAGGATGGTCGGGCCGGTCAGGTCCTGGTCATAAATGCTGACCTCGGCCTCCCCCGCCGTGCCGACCACCCACAGACCGCGCTGCTGGAGCTTTTCCAGAGTGCGCGCCAGGTTGGTCACCGCCACCAGCGGAATCACTTCCGCCGCGCCGCAGGCCACTTTACGCACCACGGGCGTCAGGGTTGCCGACTTGTCCTTGGGCACGATCACCGCCAGCGCGCCGGCAGCATCCGCCGAACGCAGGCAGGCGCCAAGGTTGTGCGGGTCGGTCACGCCGTCGAGCACCAGCAACAACGGTGCGCCTTCGGTGCGGTCGAGCAGTTCGTCGAGCATCGCCTCGCCCCAGACCTGGCTCGGGCTGACCTCCGCCACCACGCCCTGGTGCACGCCTTCAACCCAGGCGTCCATTTCGCGGCGCTCGGCCTGACCGATCTGCACACGATTTTCGTTGGCCAGTTCGATCAGGGTCTGCACGCGCGGATCATTGCGGCTTTCGGCCAGCCAGATCTGCTTGACGCGTTTCGGGTGGTGACGCAGCAACGCTTCTACCGCGTGAACGCCGTAGATTTTTTCCAACTGACTCATGACTTCGCCTTCGGTTTACGCGACCCGCCACTTTTGGCTGGAGCCGAACCCGCTTTCGGCGGGCCTTTACGGTGTTTGCTCGGTTTGGCTGGCTTGCCGCCGACGGCCTTGTCAGGCGCCGACCGCCCGGTCTTTCCCCCAGACGACGCTTTACCACCGCTTTTGGCTTCGGCCAGCAAGGCCTTCTTCAATTCACGGCTTTTGCGCAGCTCGGCGTTTTTCGCCACGGCATCGCTCGGGCGATAGGCCTCGACGGCTTTCTCTTTGGCTGGACGACGGCTGGCGGTTTTCGCCGGAGCCTTGTCTTCCACAGCCTTGGTCGCAGGCGCTGCGGTATCGGCGCCACGTTTCTTACGACCAATCGGCGCGCTGATGGTTTTTTCGGCCATCTCGAAGTCGATCTTGCGCTCGTCGAGGTCGACGCGCATCACGCGCACTTCAACGGTATCGCCGAGACGGAAGCTGCGACCGGTGCGCTCGCCCGCGAGGCGGTGATGCACAGGATCAAAGTGGTAGTAATCGCCCGGCAGCGCGGTAACGTGCACCAAGCCTTCGACATAGATGTCGGTCAGCTCGACGAACAGACCGAAACCGGTCACCGCCGTGATCACGCCCGGGAACGATTCGCCGACGCGATCCTTCATGAACTCGCACTTGAGCCAGTTCACCACGTCGCGGGTGGCCTCGTCGGCACGGCGCTCGCTCATCGAGCACTGCTCGCCGAGTTGCTCCAGCGCCGCTTCGTCGTACGGATAGATGCGCGCCTTCGGAATGGTCATCGCCCCTGCGCGGCGAACGTGCGGCGTGTCCTGCTTCGAATGGATCACGCTGCGGATCGCGCGGTGCGTGAGCAGGTCCGGGTAACGACGGATCGGCGAGGTGAAGTGGGTGTAAGCCTCGTAATTCAGGCCGAAGTGACCTTCGTTCTGGGCGCTGTATACCGCCTGACTCAGGGAGCGCAGCATCACGGTCTGGATCAGATGGAAGTCCGGACGGTCCTTGATGCTCGCCAACAGGGCCTGATAGTCCTTCGGCGACGGTCCTTCCTTGCCTTTGTGCAGGGACAGGCCCAGCTCGCCGAGGAAGGCGCGCAGTTTTTCCAGACGTTCCGGTGGCGGGCCGTCGTGGACGCGGTACAGCGCAGGGATTTCGTGCTTCTTGAGGAACTCGGCAGTGGCCACGTTGGCCGCCAGCATGCATTCCTCGATCAGCTTGTGCGCATCGTTGCGGGTGGTCGGACGGATTTCGGCGATCTTGCGCTCGGAACCGAAGATGATCCGGGTTTCCTGCGTTTCGAAATCGATCGCGCCGCGCACGTGGCGGGCAGCCAGCAACACTTTGTACAGCGCATAGAGCTGCTTGAGGTGCGGCACCACGTCGGTGTATTCGCCGCGAAGCTTGCGTGCTTCGGTGGCTTTCGGGGTTTCCAGCATCGCGCTGACCTTGTTGTAGGTCAGGCGGGCGTGGGAATGGATCACCGCTTCGTAGAAGCAGTAGTCGGTCATTTCGCCGGACTTGGAGATGGTCATCTCGCAAACCATGGCCAGACGGTCGACATGCGGGTTCAGCGAGCACAGGCCGTTGGACAGCTGCTCAGGCAGCATCGGCACCACGCGCTCGGGGAAGTACACCGAGTTGCCGCGCACCTGGGCTTCGTTGTCCAGCGCCGAACCGATCTTCACGTAGCTGGAAACGTCGGCAATCGCCACGTACAACTTCCAGCCACCGGAGAACAGACGCAGTTTGCCCGGCTTGGCTTCGCAGTAGACCGCGTCGTCGAAGTCGCGGGCATCTTCGCCGTCGATGGTGACGAACGGTAGATGGCGCAGATCGACACGCTTCTCTTTGTCTTTTTCTTCGACTTCAGGCTTGAGCTTGGCGGCTTCTTTCAGCACCGCTTCAGGCCAGACGTGCGGAATGTCGTAGGTACGCAGCGCGACATCGATTTCCATGCCCGGCGCCATGTAGTTGCCGACCACTTCGACCACATCGCCTTGCGGCTGGAAGCGCGGCGTCGGCCAGTGGGTGATTTTCACCTCGACGAACTGACCGATTTGCGCGTTGGCGTTGCGACCCGGAGTCACCAGCACTTCCTGCTGAATCTTCGGATTGTCGGCCACGACGAAACCGATGCCGCCTTCTTCGAAGTAGCGACCAACGATGCTCTCGTGGGCACGGGACACCACTTCGACGATCACGCCTTCCCGGCGACCGCGACGGTCGAGACCGGAAACCCGAGCCAGGGCACGGTCACCGTCAAACACCAGCCGCATTTGTGCCGGGCTCATGAACAGGTCGTCGCTGCCGTCGTCCGGCACCAGGAAGCCGAAGCCGTCACGGTGACCGCTGATGCGACCGAGGATCAGATCGAGCTTGTCTACCGGCGCATAGGTGCCACGGCGGGTGTAGATCAGTTGAGCGTCGCGCTCCATGGCGCGCAGGCGGCGGCGCAGGGCTTCGATCTGGTCTTCGGTGGTCAGACCAAACTCTTCGACCAGTTGCTCGCGGGCAGCAGGCGAACCCCGATCAGCAAGGTGCTGAAGGATCAGTTCGCGGCTGGGAATAGGGTTTTCATATTTTTCCGCTTCACGAGCGGCCTCGGGATCGAGGGACTGCCAATCGGCCATTAGAGAGTTTTCACCTTGTCTATATGCGGGTTAGTTTGGCATAGGCGTCATCAAACGGGAAATTTCCGACTCTATAAGGCCCTTCTGAAGCCTTGTATCGACGCCTGAAAGCCCTTTTGAACACCGCCGGTAAAAAAAATCATTTTTTTTGCTGCCGGGGGTTTACAGTTAAAAAAGGCGCTCCGTATAGTGCGCGCCATCGACGACGTACACACGTTGACGAGATGCCCAGGTGGTGAAATTGGTAGACACGCCAGCTTCAGGTGCTGGTGACCTTACGGTCGTGGAAGTTCGAGTCTTCTCCTGGGCACCAATTTCGAGTTTGAGACTAGAACAGTTTCAAGACTCACACAAAAACCCGCGAAAGCGGGTTTTTTGCATTCCGGGGAACGGTTTTGTCAAACCCGATTAATTAAAATTAAATCAGGGGTTTACAGATCAAAAAGCGCTCCGTATAGTGCGCCACATCAACAGCGGCAACGCTCGCGATGAATGCCCAGATGGTGAAATTGGTAGACACGCCAGCTTCAGGTGCTGGTGACCTTACGGTCGTGGAAGTTCGAGTCTTCTTCTGGGCACCAATTCAAACTCAAGGTTACGACGTTGAGTTTCCAAAAAACCCGCGAAAGCGGGTTTTTGCGTTTCTGGCGTTTGAAAACCTTCAAGCCCTTGTGGCGAGGGAGCTTGCTCCCGCTGGAATGCGCAGCATTCCTCGCTTTTACATCAGTCATGCCCTCTCTCAGGATTAACGACTGCTACGCAGCCGAGCGGGAGCAAGCTCCCTCGCCACAAATGATCACCAGATCATGCTCTAGCAAACCTCCGCCCTCCCCGCAAGGCGCACTTGAGAAACAATATCGTTTATCATTGTTGCAAGTTTTTGCAATGCGACAGTGAGGAACCCTGCGAATGATGTTTCGAAATACCCTGCGCCGCGGCTTGACCTTCACCCTGTTCGGCCTGGCACTCGCCACTCCCCTCACCCAGGCAGCCGATGCGGTTTCCCTGACGCTCTACAACGGTCAACACAAGGAAGTCGGCGATGCGATCGCCAAGGCTTTCGAAGCCAAGACCGGCATTCACGTCAATGTACGCAAAGGCAGCAGCAACCAGCTCGCCAGCCAGGTCATCGAAGAAGGCGACCGCTCCCCCGCCGACGTGATCTACACCGAAGAATCCCCACCACTGAACAACCTCGGCGAGCAAGGCCTGCTGGCCAAGACCGATGACGCCACGCTGGCCGTGCTGCCGAAAGAATACGTTGCCGGCAACGGCACCTGGATCGGTGTCACCGCGCGGGTTCGCGTGGTTGCCTACAACCCGAAACTGGTCGCCGAAAAAGACCTGCCGAAGTCGGTGATGGAATTCTCCGATCCGAAGTGGCAAGGCAAAGTCGGCTTCGTCCCGACCAGCGGCGCCTTTCAGGAACAGGCCGTGGCAATCATCAAGATGCACGGTCGCGACGCCGCTGAAGAATGGCTGACCGGCCTGCGCGCTTTCGGCAAGACCTACAGCAACAACATGGTCGCGCTCAAAGCCGTGGAAAATGGTGAGGTCGCCACCGTATTGGTGAACAACTACTACTGGTTCGCCCTGCAGCGCGAGAAAGGCAAACTCGACTCGAAACTGCATTACTTCACCGGCGGCGATGTCGGCGGACTGATCACCGTGTCCAGTGCTGCCGTGCTGAAATCCAGCAAACATCCAAAAGAAGCTCAGCAATTCCTTGCCTACATGGCCAGCGAAGAGGGTCAGCGCGTGATCACCCAGACCACCGCCGAATACCCGCTGCACAAGGGCATGGAATCGGATCGCGGGCTCAAGCCATTCAGCGAACTGCAAGCGCCGAATGTCACCCCGGCCGATTTGGGCAACGCTGAGGAAGCCCTGGAACTGGAACGTGAAGTTGGCCTGAACTGATGACCGCATCGTTATCCGCCCCCGCCGCGCGCGGGGGTTACGTGCCACGCCGCAAGCGGCCATCGATCTGGCTGGTGCTGCCGGTTTTACTACTGGTGGTGCTGAGCCTGTTGCCGCTGGCCTATGTCGGGCTGAAAGCCTGGCAGGCCGGCTGGGCCGAGGCGCTGCACTTGCTGTGGCGCCCGTATGTGTTTGGCCTGCTGCGCAACACGCTGGCGTTGATGGTTGGCGTGACGCTGACGTGCGGCGTGATCGGCCTGTCACTGGCGTGGCTGCTGGAGCGCAGCAATCTGCCGGGACGACGCCTGTGGGGCGTGATTCTGTGCCTGCCGTTCGCGGTACCGGCGTTCGTCAGCAGCTTTACCTGGGTATCGTTGAGCGCGCAGTTCGAAGGCCTCGGCGGGGCGATTCTGGTGATGAGCCTGTCGAAGTATCCGCTGATCTTTCTGCCGGTCGCGGCAACCCTGCGCAACCTTGATCCGTCCCTTGAAGAATCGGCTCGCACCTTGGGACAGAACCGCTGGGGCGTGTTTTTCCGCGTCACTCTGCCGTTGCTCTGGCCATCGCTGCTGGCCGGTTCGCTGCTGATTGCCCTGCACATGCTGGTCGAGTTCGGCGCGCTGTCGATCATCGGCCTGCAAACCTTCACCACCGCGATCTATCAGCAATTCGAACTGGAATTCAGCAACGCCAACGCGGCGATGCTTTCGGCGGTGCTGCTCGCGCTTTGTCTGATGCTGCTGTGGCTGGAGTTGCGTGTTCGCGGCAAGGGTCGCCATGTACGCACTGGCCAGGGCGCGGCACGTCAGGCCGAACAAGTGCGATTGGGGCCGTGGGCTATTGTCGGTCAGTTGTATTGCCTGTTGCTGGCGATTGTCGGCAGCGGAATTCCGCTGGGCATGCTCACGTACTGGCTGGCGGTTGGCTCATCGGCAGCCTTCCCGATCGCAGCGATCACTGAAGCCCTGCTGTCTTCGCTGGCCTTATCACTCGGTGGCGCGGCGCTCTGCCTGCTGCTGGCGGTGCCGGTCGGACTGCTGGTGGTGCGTTATAAGGGCCAACTGGCGCTCTGGGCCGAGCGCTTGCCGTATCTGCTCCACGCCTTGCCGGGCCTGGTGATTGCGTTGACGCTGGTGTATTTCGCCCTGCATTACGTGCCGGCGTTGTACCAGACGTCGGCGCTGCTGCTGATCGCCTATGCGCTGCTGTTTCTGCCGCTGGCGCAGGCGCCAATTCGCACGGCACTGAACAAGGCTGCGCCACAGTTGGAAGAAGCGGCACGCACGCTGGGCGCATCGTCGTTCACCGCGTTTTGCCGGGTGACCCTGCCGATCATTTTCCCGGCACTGGGCGCGGCGTTTGCACTGGTGTTTCTGGATGCGATGAAGGAACTGACGGCGACGCTGCTGCTGAGCCCTACCGGGCTTAACACGCTGGCGACCGAGGTCTGGGCGCATACCGCGAATGTCGAATTTGCGGCGGCGGCGCCTTATGCGGCGCTTTTGATTGTGGTGTCGGGGTTGCCGGTGTATCTGCTGACGACCCGTATGTACCTGAGCCGCTAAAAGATCGCAGCCTGCGGCAGCTCCTGCAGGGAAATGCAAATCCCCATGTAGGAG
>NZ_JABULD010000165.1:0-9987 GCF_014060985.1 Pseudomonas sp. MD195_PC81_125 | reverse complement strand
ACCCTGCCGATCCACAGCGAATGCAGTTACGCTGTTGTGAAGGAGGGTGCGAATACCCAGTCGTTACCGAAAGGTTATGACGTGCTGGAACTGGGCGAAGATCCATTGGATCTGCAGTCACTGATCGAGGAGGAGCTTTTGCTCGCCTTGCCCATTGTGCCTGCTCATCATCCGGAAGAATGCCAGCAGCCGGCGGGAGCAGATGAGCCCGAACCGAGCGAGGACGAGGTAACGCGGTCCAACCCGTTCAGTGTATTGGCGCAGTTAAAGCGTGACCCAAACGTTTAGGAGTTAATCAATTATGGCTGTTCAGCAGAACAAAAAATCCCGCTCTGCCCGTGACATGCGCCGTTCGCACGACGCTCTCGAGGCTAGCACCCTGTCTGTAGAAAAAACCACTGGTGAAGTTCACCTGCGTCACCACGTATCGCCAGAAGGCGTATACCGTGGCCGTAAAGTGATCGACAAGGGCGCTGACGAGTAATCACTTGTCCGCTCAAGTCATCGCGATTGACGCAATGGGCGGGGACTTCGGTCCCCGCAGCATTGTTCAGGCCAGCCTTGCTTGCCTTTCTGCTACGCCCTCGCTGCATCTGACCCTCGTCGGTCAACCCTCCCTTCTTGAAGAACTGATCAACGGCCAATCGGCTGCCGATCGCGCGCGCCTGACGATTGTCCCGGCGTCTGAAGTCATCACCATGGACGAAAAGCCGACCCAGGCCTTGCGTGGCAAGCCGGATTCTTCGATGCGTGTCGCCCTTGAGCTGGTGCGTGACGGCAAGGCTCAGGCCTGTGTCAGCGCCGGCAATACCGGGGCGTTGATGGCGCTGTCGCGTTTCGTGCTCAAGACCTTGCCGGGGATTGACCGGCCGGCGATGGTGGCGGCGATTCCGACGCAGAAGGGCTATTGCCAGTTGCTCGATCTGGGCGCCAACGTCGATTGCAGCGCCGAGCATCTGTTGCAGTTCGCGGTGATGGGCTCGGTGGCGGCGCAGACGCTGGGCATCGCCCGGCCGCGTGTCGCGTTGCTGAATATTGGCACCGAAGACATCAAGGGCAATCAGCAGGTCAAATTGGCGGCGACCCTGCTGCAGGCGGCGCGCGGCATCAACTATATCGGCTTTGTCGAGGGCGATGGTTTGTATCGCGGCGAGGCGGATGTGGTGGTCTGTGACGGTTTTGTCGGCAATATCCTGCTCAAGTCCAGCGAAGGCCTGGCGACGATGATCGCTGCACGCATCGAGGCCTTGTTCAGGAAAAACTTCGCTTCCCGCGTAGTAGGTGCTCTGGCCCTGCCATTGATGAAACGTCTGCAAGCGGAACTCGCGCCTGCGCGACATAACGGCGCAAGCTTCCTCGGCTTGCAGGGTATCGTGGTGAAAAGTCACGGTTCGGCCGGGGTTCAGGGCTTTCAGAGTGCGATTCAGCGCGCGCTGATCGAGATTCAGGAGAACCTGCCCGAACGCCTCCACGGTCGTCTGGAGGATTTGTTGTCTTAGGCGTTTTCGTCGGACAATGCTTAAATGTGACCGCCCGGTTCAAAGGGCCATCCAACTGTCAGTTTCTTGCGTCCCCCGGTGGGGCGTCACTTTCCGACGACAAGATCATTAGGGGCTTGTTACATGTCTGCTTCCCTCGCATTCGTCTTTCCAGGACAGGGTTCGCAGTCCCTCGGCATGCTGGCCGAGCTGGGCGCGGAACATCCGCTGATCCTCGAAACTTTCAAAGAAGCCTCTGAGGCTTTGGGCTATGACCTGTGGGCATTGACCCAGCAAGGCCCGGAAGAGCTGCTCAATCAAACCGATAAAACCCAACCGGCCATTCTGACCGCCTCGATCGCCCTGTGGCGTCTGTGGCTGGCTGAAGGTGGCGCGCGTCCGGCATTCGTTGCCGGTCACAGCCTGGGTGAATACAGCGCGCTGGTTGCTGCCGGCAGCCTGAGCCTGGCTGATGCGGTGAAACTCGTTGAGCGCCGTGGCCAGCTGATGCAGGAAGCCGTTCCGGCCGGGCAGGGTGGCATGGCCGCCATTCTCGGTCTGGAAGACGCTGATGTGCTGGCCGCCTGTGCTGAAGCGGCGCAAGGTGAAGTGGTCAGCGCGGTGAACTTCAACTCGCCGGGCCAGGTGGTGATTGCCGGTGCCAAGGCTGCCGTCGAGCGTGCCATTGAAGGTTGCAAGGCCCGTGGTGCCAAGCGTGCCATGCCGTTGCCGGTGAGCGTGCCGTCGCACTGCGAGCTGATGCGTCCGGCGGCCGAGCGTTTTGCCGCATCCATCGCCGCCATCGACTGGCAGGCGCCGCAGATTCCGGTGGTACAGAACGTCAGCGCGCAAGTGCCGGCCGATCTGGAAACCCTCAAGCGTGATCTGCTCGAGCAACTGTACAAGCCCGTTCGCTGGGTTGAATCGGTCCAGACCCTGGCCGCCAAAGGCGCCACCAGTCTGGTCGAATGCGGTCCGGGCAAAGTCCTGGCCGGTCTGAACAAACGTTGCGCCGAAGGCGTTTCGACTTCTAACCTCAATACCCCAGACGCTTTCGCTGCCGCCCGTGCAGCGCTGGCCTGAATCAGGAGAAACTTGCATGAGTCTGCAAGGTAAAGTTGCACTGGTCACCGGTGCAAGCCGCGGTATCGGCCAGGCCATCGCACTGGAACTGGGTCGTCAGGGCGCCATCGTTGTTGGCACTGCGACCTCCGCCAAAGGCGCCGAGGCCATTGCTGCCACCCTGAAAGAGCATGGTATCCAGGGCACGGGTCTGGAACTGAACGTCACCAGCGACGAATCGGTCAGCGCGGTGCTGGCGAGCATTCAGGAGCAGTTCGGTGCGCCGGCAATTCTGGTCAATAATGCTGGCATCACCCGCGATAATCTGATGATGCGCATGAAAGACGATGAATGGTACGACGTGATCGATACCAACCTGAACAGTCTGTATCGCCTGTCCAAGGGCGTTTTGCGTGGCATGACCAAAGCGCGCTGGGGCCGAATTATCAGTATTGGCTCGGTGGTGGGTGCCATGGGCAACGCAGGCCAAGTAAACTATGCAGCCGCCAAGGCCGGTCTGGAAGGTTTCAGCCGTGCGATGGCGCGTGAAGTCGGTTCGCGTTCGATTACGGTCAACTCGGTAACCCCAGGGTTCATCGACACCGATATGACCCGCGAACTGCCGGAAGCACAGCGTGAAGCCTTGCAGACGCAGATTCCGCTGGGTCGTCTGGGGCAAGCTCAAGAGATCGCTTCGGTGGTCGCTTTTCTTGCATCCGACGGTGCGGCATACGTCACTGGGGCTACAATCCCGGTGAACGGTGGGATGTACATGTAAGTAAAATGTGACGGATTGCTTCAAAAAAAATGTCATACGAGCTGTCTAAAATCCGTTATAAAGCTGCAATCTATTTATAGGCAGAGGGCCGCAGGGTTTGAGGAGTGAAGCTTTCAGTTGAAAAGCTGAAAAGCCTTTCTATACACTTACCCACTGGCCAGCTGCCTGAATTTGTCCATTAGGAGTGAAAACAAGGTATGAGCACCATCGAAGAGCGCGTCAAGAAAATCGTTGCCGAGCAACTGGGTGTTAAAGAAGAAGAAGTGGTCAATACTGCTTCCTTCGTTGAAGACCTGGGTGCCGACTCCCTTGACACCGTTGAGCTGGTGATGGCTCTGGAAGAGGAATTCGAGACCGAAATCCCTGACGAAGAAGCTGAGAAGATCACTACTGTACAAGCTGCAATCGACTACGTTACTAGCCACCAGGCGTAATAGTTTGTAATCGTTGTCTGCTGTCATGGAAAAACCGCACTGCCATCATGGCGTGCGGTTTTTTCTTTAGGCCTGATGCAAAGTCGTCATTTGAAAAAGGAGAGTGCTGTGTCGCGTAGACGCGTCGTAGTCACCGGTATGGGTATGTTGTCGCCACTGGGCACGGATGTGCCGAGCAGTTGGCAGGGCATTCTGGCTGGCCGCAGTGGCATTGGTCTGATCGAACACACCGACCTTTCTGCCTATTCCACCCGTTTTGGCGGCTCGGTAAAGGGCTTCAATGTCGAGGAATACCTGTCGGTCAAAGAAGCACGCAAGCTCGACCTGTTCATTCAGTACGGTCTGGCCGCGGGTTTTCAGGCTGTTCGCAATGCTGGTCTGGAAGTCACCGACGCCAATCGTGAGCGCATTGGCGTGGCCATGGGCTCGGGCATCGGCGGTCTGACCAACATCGAAGAAACCAGCCGTACCCTGCATGAGACGGGCCCGCGTCGAATCTCGCCATTCTTCGTGCCAGGCTCGATCATCAATATGATTTCCGGTTTTCTGTCCATCCACCTGGGTGCGCAGGGACCGAACTACGCCATTTCCACTGCCTGTACCACCGGAACGCACTGCATTGGCATGGCGGCGCGCAACATCATGTACGACGAAGCCGACGTGATGATCGCCGGCGGTGCCGAGATGGCCGCGTGCGGTCTGGGCATGGGCGGCTTCGGCGCGTCCCGTGCGCTGTCGACCCGCAACGACGAGCCGACCCGCGCCAGTCGTCCATGGGACAAGGGCCGTGATGGCTTCGTGCTGTCCGACGGTGCCGGTGCGCTGGTGCTCGAAGAGCTCGAGCACGCCAAGGCTCGCGGCGCGACCATTTATGCCGAGCTGATCGGCTTCGGCACCAGTGGCGATGCGTTCCACATGACTTCGCCACCCGCTGATGGCGCTGGTGCAGCGCGCTGCATCACCAATGCCCTGCGCGATGCGAAAATCAACATCGACCAGGTGCAGTACATCAACGCCCACGGTACCTCGACCCCGGCCGGCGACCTTGCCGAAGCCAATGCGATCAAGACCGTGTTCGGTGAGCACGCCTACAACCTGGCGGTCAGCTCCACCAAGTCCATGACCGGTCACCTGCTGGGTGCGGCGGGCGCGGTCGAGGCGATCTTCAGTGTGCTGGCAATCAACAGCCAGGTGGCCCCGCCAACCATCAACCTCGACGAGCCGGACGAGGGCTGCGATCTCGATTTCGTGCCGCACACGGCGCGCAACATGGACATCGATGTCGTACTGTCCAACTCCTTCGGGTTTGGTGGCACCAACGGCACGTTGGCGTTCCGTCGGTTCGCCGGCTGATGGACAGCTGGGTCGACGGTCAGCCGGCTGACGCTCTGTCGCTGAAAGATCGCGGCCTGGCTTATGGCGATGGGCTGTTCGAGACCATCGCCGTGCGCGGCGGCCAGCCGATATTGCTGGATCGTCACCTGACGCGTTTGGCCGAGGGCTGCTCGCGTCTGGCTATCGCTGCGGATATTGATCGGGTTCGCACGGAACTGCGGGCCTATGCCGCGGCAATGGGCGAGGGCGTACTCAAGCTGATCCTCACCCGTGGTGATGGCTTGCGTGGCTACGCGCCCGATCCTGCGGCGCAAGGTCGACGCATCCTGCAAGGCAACCCGCCTGCGGCTTATCCTGCCGTGCATGGCGAGCAGGGTGTGCGCCTGTTTCCCTGCGCCACGCGGCTGTCGAATCAGCCGTTGCTGGCCGGGCTCAAGCATCTGAATCGTCTGGAGCAAGTGCTTGCCCGCGCCGAATGGCGCGACAGCGAACACGCCGAAGGCTTGATGCTTGATCAGGCCGGACGCGTCATCGAAGGCGTGTTCAGCAACCTGTTTCTGGTGCGCGACGGCGTACTGATCACCCCGGATCTGAAGCGCTGTGGCGTGGCCGGTGTGATGCGTGCCGAACTATTGTTTCAGGCCGAGTCATTGGCCATCTCCACCCAAATTACCGATGTCAGCCTCGAACAGCTGCAATGGGCTGACGAAGTCTTTATCTGCAACAGCGTTTATGGCGTCTGGCCGGTACGCGCCTACGCTGCACTGAGCTGGCCGGTTGGCCCGCTCACCCGTAAACTGCAAACCATTGCCCGCGCGCTACTGGATGCCTGATTCGTGAGACGTAAATTCTTGCTGCTGCTGGAAACCGGACTGGTTCTGGCAGGGCTGTTACTGGGCGCCAGCGCCTGGAAAATTCATTCGGCGCTGGAACAGCCTCTGAACATCACGCAGGAAGAACTGCTGGATGTGCCGAAAGGCTCGACACCGACCCGCACCTTTCTTGAACTCGAAACCGAGGGGGTCATCAAGGATGCCTTCTGGTTGCGCATTTACTGGCGCTTCAATCTGGCCGGCACACCGATCCATACCGGCGAGTACCGCATGCAGCCAGGCATGACCGTCAACGGTCTGATCGACTTGTGGAAGCGTGGCGAAGTGGTGCAGTACAGTCTGACGCTGGTCGAGGGCTGGAATTTCCACCAGGTCCGCGCCGCGCTGGCAAAAGATGAAAAGATCGAGCAAACCCTCAAGGGCTTGAGCGACAGCGAAGTGATGGAGAAAATCGGTCATCGGGGATTGTTCCCGGAAGGTCGGTTCTTCCCGGATACCTACCGTTTCGTGCGGGGCGTTTCCGATGTCGAATTGCTGAAGAAGGCCTTTGACCGGCTCGATGAAGTGTTGGCCAAGGAGTGGGAAAACCGCTCGGCCGATGTGCCGTACAGCGAGCCTTATCAGGCGCTGATCATGGCGTCGCTGGTGGAGAAGGAAACCGGCGTGCCACAGGAACGCGGGCAGATTGCCGGCGTGTTCGTGCGCCGCATGGCGCTGGGCATGCAGTTGCAGACCGACCCGACCGTGATCTATGGCCTGGGCGACCGCTACACCGGCAAGTTGACCCGTGCTCATCTCAAGGAGCCGACGCCCTACAATACCTATGTGATTCCCGGGTTGCCGCCGACGCCGATTGCCATGGTCGGTCGCGAGGCGATTCACGCCGCGCTCAATCCGGTGGAAGGCAACAGCCTGTATTTCGTCGCCCGTGGCGATGGCAGCCATGTGTTCTCCGATGACCTGGATGCACACAACAGTGCGGTGCGCGAGTTCCAGCTCAAGCGCCGCGCCGATTACCGCTCCAGCCCGGCCCCGGCGAATGCGCCGGCGGCGCCGGCCACGGCGACGGAGGAGGCGATTCCTGCCGCGTCCCCGAATACCGCGCCTGAAGCGCTGCCGCAGGTTCCGCCTCAGGAACCTGCGCCAGCCCCTGCTGCCGAGCCTGAGACGGCGGCACCGCAAAATGCGCAATGACTTTGATTAAGGACTGCCTGTGACTGGCTTGTTTATTACCCTGGAAGGCCCGGAAGGCGCTGGCAAGAGCACCAACCGCGAGTACCTCGCCGAGCGTCTGCGCGTCGAAGGTATCGAAGTGGTGCTGACTCGCGAACCCGGCGGAACGCCACTGGCCGAACGGATTCGCGACGTGCTGCTGGCCCCGGCCGATGAGGTCATGAACCCCGACACCGAGCTGTTGCTGGTGTTCGCCGCGCGCGCCCAGCATCTGGCCGAAGTGATTCGTCCGGCACTGGCCCGTGGCGCGGTGGTGTTGTGTGATCGTTTCACCGATTCGACATACGCCTATCAGGGCGGCGGTCGTGGTTTGTCAATGGAGCGTATTGCTGCGCTGGAGACGTTCGTTCAGGGCGACTTGCGGCCGGATCTGACACTGATTTTCGATCTGCCGGTGGAAATGGGTCTGGCTCGCGCCAGTGCCCGTGGCCGTCTGGATCGTTTCGAGCTGGAAGGCCGGGCGTTTTTCGAAGCGGTGCGCAATGCGTTTCTCAAGCGCGCTGAGGCTGATCCTGCACGCTATGTGCGCATTGATGCCGGTCAGCCATTGGTCAAGGTTCAGCAATCGCTGGACACCTTGATTCCGAACTTGCTGGAGCTGATTCGTGGCTGAGGCCTATCCATGGCAGGACAGCCTCTGGCAGCAACTGGCCGGACGCAGTCAGCACGCTCATGCGTATTTGCTGCACGGCCCGGCCGGGATCGGCAAGCGCGCGCTGGCCGAACGCCTGATGGCCAGCCTGCTTTGTCAGCGTCCGACACCGGAAGCGTGCGGTGAGTGCAAATCGTGCCTGCTGCTCAAGGCCGGCAGCCATCCGGACAATTACATCCTTGAGCCCGAGGAAGCCGACAAGGCGATCAAGGTCGATCAGGTCCGCGATCTGGTCAGTTTCGTGGTGCAGACCGCGCAACTGGGCGGGCGCAAAGTGGTGCTGATCGAACCGGTGGAGTCGATGAACATCAACGCCGCCAACGCCTTGCTAAAAAGCCTTGAAGAGCCTTCCGGCGATACCGTGCTGTTGCTGGTGAGCCACCAGCCGAGCCGTTTGCTGCCGACGATCAAGAGCCGCTGCGTGCAGCAGGCGTGTCCGCTGCCGGGCGAGGCCATGAGCCTGCAATGGCTGGCACAGGCGCTGCCGGAGTGCTCCGAAGAGGAGCGCATCGAATTGCTGACGCTGGCGGCAGGTTCGCCACTGGCGGCGGTCAGCTTGCAGTCCCAGGGCGTGCGCGATCAGCGGGCGCAGGTGGTCGAAGGGGTGAAGAAGTTGCTCAAGCAGCAGCAATCGCCGACACAATTGGCCGAAGAATGGAAAAGCATTCCGATGCTGCGCCTGTTCGACTGGTTCTGCGACTGGTCGAGTCTGATCCTGCGCTATCAATTGACCCAGGATGAAGCCGGCCTCGGTCTGACCGATATGCGCAAAGTCGTGCAGTACCTGGCGCAGAAAAGCGCCCAGGGCAAAGTCCTCGATATTCAGGACTGGATTCTCGCCCAGCGGCAGAAAGTCCTGAGCAAAGCCAACCTCAACCCGGCACTGCTGCTGGAAGCGTTGTTGGTGCAATGGGCGGGTTTGCCTGGTCAAAGATAAGAATGTGTACCTAGACTCTGAACATCAGCAGTGGAGGTCAACATGAATGAAGCCATCAGCCCCGGGCCGCGCAACGGCATCCTGTCCCTGACGATCAAGGACAAATCGGTGCTTTACGCCGCCTACATGCCGTTCATCAAAAACGGTGGCCTGTTCATCCCGACCAACAAGAGTTACAAGTTGGGCGACGAGGTGTTCATGCTGCTGAACCTGATGGACGAGGCGGAGAAGATCCCGGTGGCCGGCAAGGTCGCCTGGATTACCCCCAAAGGCGCTCAGGGCAACCGCGCAGCCGGCGTCGGCGTGCAATTCAACGAGGGCGACAACACCGCCCGCAGTCGCATCGAAACCCATCTGGCCGGAGCCCTGAAATCCGACCGTCCCACTCATACGATGTAAGTAGCCGTCTTTTTTTATGCTCGTAGATTCCCATTGTCACCTTGATCGCCTCGACCTCGCCGCCCATGATGGCTCGCTGGATGCCGCACTCGATGCAGCCCGCCAGCGTGGGGTCGGGCATTTCCTGTGCATCGGCGTGAGTGCCGACAACGCTGCCGACGTGAAGGCTCTGGCCGAGCGCTATGACGACGTCGATTGCTCGGTCGGTGTGCACCCATTGGATGTGCAACCGGGCGCGGCGCCGGCGCTGGACTGGCTGCTGCATGAGCTCAATCACCCGAAAGTGGTAGCGATCGGTGAAACCGGTCTGGATTATCACTACGAGCCGGAAGCCGCTGAGCTGCAGCAGGCATCCTTCCGTCTGCACCTGCAAGCCGCCCGGCAGACCGGTAAACCGGTGATCATCCACACCCGTGGCGCCCGTGCCGATACCCTCGAACTGCTGCGCGAAGCGGCGTTGCCCCAAGCCGGTGTGCTGCATTGCTTCACCGAAGACTGGGACATGGCCAAGGCTGCGCTGGACATGGGTTATTACATTTCCCTGTCGGGCATCGTCACTTTCCGCAATGCCGACGCCCTGCGTGATGTGGCGAGCAAGGTGCCGGCCGATCGCCTGTTGGTGGAGACCGACTCGCCGTATCTGGCGCCGATCCCGTATCGCGGCAAACCGAACCTGCCGCAGTATGTGCGCGAGGTGGCGGAGTTTCTGGCGATGCTGCGTGGGGAAGACTATGAGCGGTTTGCCGAGCAGACCACCGAGAACTTCAAGCGGCTGTTTCCCTTGGCGCATGTAAAAGGCTGATCGTGTAGGAGCTGCCGCAGGCTGCGATCTTTTGATTTTTGATT
>NZ_JABULD010000139.1:0-7557 GCF_014060985.1 Pseudomonas sp. MD195_PC81_125 | reverse complement strand
GGCAGCTCCTACAGGGAAACGTGTTTTTCAGGAAGCAATCAGTTGGCGCAGGACGTAATGCAGAATCCCGCCCGACTTGAAGTACTCCACCTCATTCAACGTATCGATGCGGCACAGCACGTCGAGCTTCTCCTGGCGGCCGTCATCGCGAGTGATGACCAGGGTCAGGTTCATGCGCGGCGTCAGCTCGACGCCAGTCAGCCCCTGGATATCAAGGGTTTCCTTGCCGGTGAGGTTCAGGCTCTTGCGGTTCTGATCGAGCTTGAACTGCAGCGGCAACACGCCCATGCCCACCAGGTTGGAACGGTGGATGCGCTCGAAGCTTTCAGCGATCACCGCTTTGACACCCAACAGGTTGGTGCCCTTGGCCGCCCAGTCGCGGCTGGAGCCGGTACCGTATTCCTGACCGGCGATTACCACCAGCGGCGTGCCCGAGGCCTGATAACGCATGGCGGCATCGTAAATCGGCATTTTCTCGCCGCTCGGGATGTAGATCGTGTTGCCACCTTCTTCGCCGCCGAGCATCTCGTTACGAATGCGGATGTTGGCGAACGTGCCGCGCATCATCACCTCATGGTTGCCACGTCGTGAGCCGTAGGAGTTGAAGTCACGCGGTTCCACGCCTTTCTCGCGCAGATAGCGCCCGGCCGGGCTGTCAGTCTTGATGTTGCCGGCCGGGGAGATGTGGTCAGTGGTCACCGAATCACCGAGCAGCGCCAAAACCCGCGCACCCTTGACGTCAGTGATCAGCGGCAATGGGCCGGAAATGTCGTCGAAGAACGGCGGATGCTGGATGTAGGTCGAATCGTCCTGCCACACATAGGTGGCAGCTTGCGGCACCTGGATCGCTTGCCACTGTTCATCGCCGGCAAACACCTCGGCGTATTCCTTGTGGAACATCGCGGTGTTGACCTGATTCACCGCATCGGCGATTTCCTGGCTGCTCGGCCAGATATCGCGCAGGTACACCGGATTCCCTTGCTGGTCGTTACCCAGAGGCTCGCTGCTGATGTCAGTGCGCACACTGCCAGCCAGAGCATAAGCGACCACCAGCGGTGGCGAGGCCAGCCAGTTGGTCTTGACCAGCGGATGTACCCGGCCTTCGAAGTTACGGTTGCCGGACAGCACCGACGCCACGGTGAGGTCAGCTTTCTGAATGGCTTTCTCGATTGGCTCGGGCAATGGCCCGGAGTTGCCGATGCAAGTGGTGCAGCCATAACCGACCAGCGAAAAACCGAGCTGATCAAGGTATTGCGTCAGCCCGGCTGCCTTGTAGTAGTCGGTGACCACTTTCGAGCCGGGGGCCAGCGAACTCTTGACCCACGGCTTGCGCGTCAGGCCTTTCTCCACGGCTTTTTTCGCCAGCAGACCAGCCGCCATCATCACGCTCGGGTTGGAGGTGTTGGTGCAGGAGGTGATGGCGGCGATCACCACCGCGCCGTTTTTCAGGCGATAGGTGTGGCCTTCATATTCGTATTCGGTTTCGCCGACCAGATCGGCGTTGCCCACGGCCACCCCACCGCCGCCCTCGCTTTCCAGGCGGCCTTCTTCCTTGCTGGTGGGCTTGAATTGCAGGTCCATGAAATCACTGAAAGCCTGCGCGACATTCGGCAACGAGACCCGGTCCTGCGGGCGCTTTGGCCCGGCGAGGCTGGCTTCGACGCTGCCCATGTCCAGCGCCAGACTGTCGGTGAACACCGGTTCCTGACCGGGCAGGCGCCACAGGCCCTGAACCTTGGTGTAGGCCTCGACCAGTTTCACCACTTCGGCAGGGCGACCGGACAGGCGCAGGTATTCGAGGGTTACGTCATCGACAGGGAAGAAGCCGCAGGTCGCGCCATATTCCGGGGCCATGTTGGCGATGGTCGCGCGGTCGGCCAGGGGCAAGTCGGCGAGGCCGTCACCGTAGAATTCGACGAATTTGCCAACCACACCTTTCTTGCGCAGCATCTGCGTGACGGTCAGCACCAGGTCGGTGGCGGTGATGCCTTCCTTGAGTTTGCCAGTGAGTTTGAAGCCGATCACTTCCGGGATCAGCATCGACACCGGTTGGCCGAGCATCGCCGCTTCCGCCTCGATTCCGCCGACGCCCCAGCCGAGTACGCCGAGGCCATTGATCATGGTGGTGTGGGAGTCGGTGCCGACGAGTGTGTCGGGGAACGCGTAGGTGCGGCCGTCCTCGTCCTTGGTCCATACCGTGCGCCCGAGGTATTCGAGGTTGACCTGGTGGCAGATCCCCGGTGCCCGGTGGCACCACGCTGAAGTTGTCGAAGGCGCCCTGGCCCCAGCGCAGAAACGCATAACGCTCGCCGTTGCGCTGCATCTCGATGTCGACGTTCTGTTCGAAGGCGCTCGGGGTGGCGAATTTGTCGACCATCACTGAGTGGTCGATCACCAGATCCACCGGCGACAGCGGGTTGATTCGCTGCGGATCGCCGCCGGCCTTGGCCATCGCCGCACGCATCGCAGCGAGGTCGACCACGGCGGGCACGCCGGTAAAGTCTTGCATCAATACCCGGGCAGGGCGGTACTGGATTTCCCGGTCTGAGCGGCGCTCCTTGAGCCAGGCGGCGATGGCCTTGAGGTCGGCGCCGGTGACAGTTTTTTCATCTTCCCAGCGCAGCAGATTTTCCAGCAGGACTTTCAGCGACATGGGCAACTGGTCGATGTTGCCCAGGCTTTTCGCGGCATCCGGCAGGCTGAAATAGTGGTAGGTTTTTTGGTCGATCTGCAGTGTTTTAAGGGTCTTCAGACTATCGAGGGACGGCATTACGATCACTCCTTTGAGTCCGCACGGCTACGGACTGAGGGGACGGGCAGAGCTATCAACGTAGCCCTGTTTTCAGTAGCTGGCTAATAACTGGACTCTATCGATAAGTCCAAGGTTCCGAACTCGGCTATCATGCGCCGGTTTTCGTGACAGGCTTTGCTTCACCGCAAGGCTTGAGCAGCGTGCAGGGGCCGAATATCCGCCCTCTGCCCAGGAGTAAGAATGAACACCCTATTCATGCATTGCCGGCCAGGCTTCGAAGGCGAAGTCTGTTCGGAGATTTCCGACCTCGCCGCCCAGTTGAATGTGGCCGGTTACGCCAAGGCCAAACCGGCCACCGCGTACGCGGAGTTTGTCTGCAGCGAAGCAGACGGCGCCGAGCGCCTGATGCGCGGCCAGCGTTTCGCCGAATTGATTTTTCCGCGCCAGTGGGCGCGCGGTGTATTCATCAATCTGCCGGAAACCGATCGCATCAGCGTGATCCTCGAGCAGATGGCGGACTTCCCGGTCTGCGGCAGCCTGTGGCTGGAAGTGGTCGATACCAACGATGGCAAAGAGCTGTCGAACTTCTGCAAGAAGTTCGAAGGCCCGCTGCGCAAGGCGCTGACCGGTGCCGGCAAACTGGTGGACGACGCCAGCAAACCGCGCCTGCTGCTGACCTTCAAAAGTGGTCGCGAAGTGTTCCTCGGCCTGGCCGACGCCGGCAACTCGGCGATGTGGCCGATGGGCATTCCGCGCCTGAAGTTTCCGCGCGAAGCGCCCCAGCCGTTCGACCTTGAAACTGGAGGAGGCCTGGCACCATTTCATCCCGCGTGATCAGTGGGATGAGCGCCTGCACAGCGACATGACCGGTGTCGACCTCGGTGCGGCACCCGGCGGTTGGACCTGGCAACTGGTCAACCGCGGCATGCTGGTGACCGCCATCGACAACGGCCCGATGGCCGAGAGCCTGATGGACACCGGACTGGTGCAGCACTTGATGGCCGACGGTTTCACCTTCAAGCCCAAGCAACCGGTGGACTGGATGGTCTGCGATATAGTCGAGAAGCCGGCGCGTAACGCGGCGATGCTGGAAGAATGGATCGGCGACGGTCATTGCCGCGAAGCGGTGGTCAACCTCAAGCTGCCGATGAAACAGCGCTATGCCGAAGTGAAGCGCTTGCTCGAGCGCATCGCCGATGGCTTCAAGGCGCGCGGGATCAAGGTCGATATTGGCTGCAAGCAGCTGTATCACGACCGCGAGGAAGTGACCTGTCATTTGCGTCGGCATGACATCAAGAAAGCCAAATCCCGCTGAGTCACCATTAAACCCTGTGGAAATGTCTCTGGTGAGGGGATTTATCTCCGAGGGGAGTGCAGCGCATCCCCACTCTTTGGGGCCGCTTCGCAACCCATCGGGGATAAATCCCCCTCGCTACAGATGACTGAGCACCCGGCAATGCGCGACAATGCCGGCCAGTTTCAGGAGTGAATCATGAGTGAAATGATCGATACCCCGGTCGACGGCACCCTCGACGCCACCGGTCTCAATTGCCCGGAGCCGGTAATGATGCTGCACCAGCACATACGTGACCTGGTGCCGGGCGGCCTGCTCAAGGTGATCGCCACCGATCCCTCGACCCGTCGCGATATTCCCAAGTTCTGTGTGTTTCTCGACCACGAACTGGTGGGGCAGCACGAAGAGGCCGGTACTTATCTGTACTGGATCCGCAAGAAGTCCAATTGAATCTGGACAAAAAAAAGACCTGCATGTGCAGGTCTTTTTTTATGGCTGATCAGCCCACCGAACGACTGATCCGAATACGCTTGCGTGCACTGCGCGTCAGGCGAATCGACAACATCAGCGCCGCGCAGCTCAGGCCGACAATCAGCCCTTGCCACAGACCGCTTGGGCCACGCGGTTCGCCGAGCCAGTCGGTCAGACCGAGGGCGTAACCCACTGGCAGGCCGATGCCCCAGTAGGCGAACAGGGTCAGAATCATCGTTACCCGGGTGTCCTGATAACCGCGCAGAGCGCCGGCAGCCGTCACCTGGATCGCGTCGGAGAACTGGAACAGCGCCGAGTACACAATCAGCATTGCCGCAATCTGGATCACCATCGGATCGGCGGTGTAGATCGACGCGATCGGCTCGCGCAGCAACAGCATCATGCTCGCCGACAGGCAGGCATACGCCAGTGCGGTGCCCATGCCGACGCCGGCGGCAAAACGTGCTTCCCGCGGCTCTTCACGGCCCAGCGCCTGGCCGACACGCACCGTGACGGCCATGCCCAGCGAATACGGAATCATGAACACCAGCGAGCTGACGTTCAGCGCGATCTGGTGCCCGGCCACCACGGTGGCGCCGAGACTGCCGATCAGCAGGGCGATCACGGCGAAGATGCTCGACTCGGCAAACACGGCGATGCCAATCGGCAGGCCGATCGCCAGCAGACGTTTGATCACCGCCCATTGTGGCCAGTCGAAGCGGCTGAAGATCTCACTCGAGCGATACGCCGGCGCCCAACGCTCCCAACCGGCCAGACCCAGCGCCATGACCCACATCACGATGGCCGTGGCCCAGCCACAGCCCACGCCACCCATGGCCGGCACGCCGAAGTGGCCATAAATGAAGATGTAGTTCAGCGGAATGTTCAGCGCCAGACCGCACAGACCCAGCACCATCGCCGGGCGGGTACGGCCGATGCCGTCACTGGTGCAACGCAGCACGTGATAGAACGCCACCGCCGGCAGCCCGCTGGCAATGCCGTGCAGGTATTGCATGCACGGGCCGATCAGTTCGGGATCGACTTTCATCAGGTGCAGCACCGGCTCGGCGGCGACCAGCATGCACGTGGCGATCAGGCCGACCACCAGTGCCAGCCACAGCGCTTGACGGACAATCGGGCCGATTTCGCTATGGGTGCCGGCGCCGAAACGCTGGGCGACTTTCGGCGTGGTGGCCAGCAGGGTGCCAGTCATCAGCAGAAACACCGGGACCCAGATCGAGTTGCCCAGTGCTACCGCTGCCAGGTCACGCGGCCCGACACGGCCGGCCATCACCGCATCGACGAAGCCCATGGCGGTGGTCGCCAGTTGCGCGATGATGATCGGCAGCGCGAGGGCGAGCAGATTCCTGAATTCCAGGCGAATTCGCGCGGGGCGGGTGAGTGAGGCAGCGAGCGGTTGATCAGTAACAGAATTCACAGGCAAAGCGTCCACAGGGATTGATGCGCAAGGCGCCGCATTCTACGCCGCTGACGCTTTGGTCAGGAAAAATCCTCTGTTGCGGATTTGTAATCTGTAGGAGCTGCCGCAGGCTGCGATCTTTTGATCTCGATCTTGATCTTGAAAAACAAAATCAAAAGATCGCACCTTCGGCAGCTCCTACAGGGCTTACGCGTTTGTTTGAGGATTTTCTGTGCGTTCACTGTTCTGGCGTATTCTCGCGAGCTTCTGGCTGGCCATCGCCCTGGTGGCAGGGCTGTCGATCCTGCTCGGGCACATGCTCAATCAGGACGCGTGGATCCTCAGCCGCCATCCGGGCCTCAATACGCTGGCCGCCGAATGGACGCAAACCTACGAAGCCCGGGGCGAAGACGCCGCGCAGGACATCCTTCAACAGCGCAAACGCCAGTACCACATTGACGTCCAGGTGCTGAACGAAAGCGGCGACCCGGTGGTGCGTGGCACCTTCCCGCGCCGCGCCGCCGCCTTCGAAGCCAGACAGAACAACGATGACCGACGTCTGCCCTGGCGCCGCCTGACCGACGAATTCACCAGCGAAAAAACCGGCGACACTTACCTGTTCATCTTCCGCATCCCGCACCCGGAACTCGATGCGTGGCACCGTGAAAGCCTGCTCTGGCCGCTGAGTGCGCTGGGTATCGCACTGGTGGTACTGACCCTGTTCAGCCTGCTGGTGACCTTCTCCATCACCCGCCCGCTCAGCCGTTTGCGCGGTGCGGTGCATGATCTGGGGCAGACCACCTACCAACAGAACAGCCTGGCGAAACTGGCCAACCGTCGCGACGAATTCGGTGTGCTGGCCAACGACTTCAACCGCATGGGTGCGCGCCTGCAAAGCCTGATCGGCAGTCAGCGCCAGTTGCTGCGCGACGTGTCCCACGAACTGCGTTCACCTCTGGCGCGACTGCGCATCGCGCTGGCGCTGGCGGAACGGGCCAATCCTGAAGAACGGGAAAAACTCTGGCCACGCCTGACCCGCGAGTGCGATCGGCTGGAAGCGTTGATCAGCGAAATTCTGGTGCTGGCACGGGTCGATGCCGACAACGCCAGTGCCGAAGCGGTGGACCTGAACGCCCTGCTCGGCACCTTGCAGAAAGATGCCCAGCTCGGCTCACCCGAGCAGAGCGTGCGCCTGAACGCCGAGCCACAGCTGAGTCTGACCGGATGGCCGACCATGATCGAGCGCGCCGTCGACAACCTGTTGCGCAACGCCCAGCGTTTCAACCCGGTGGGCCAGGCGATCGAGATGCAGGCTACGCGTCAGGGCGAGCGGATTGTCGTGAGCGTGCGCGACCACGGGCCGGGCGTACAGGCCGAACACCTGAGCCAGTTGGGCGAACCGTTTTACCGGGCGCCGGGGCAAACGGCGGCGGGACATGGCCTGGGCCTGGCAATTGCCAGGCGGGCGGCGGAGCGGCATGGCGGGAGTCTGACCCTGGCCAATCATCCCGAGGGCGGGTTTATTGCCAGCCTGGAATTGCCACTGGTGCCAGGGGCTGTCGTCCAACCTTAGACTTTCGATGAAAAAAAAGATCGTCCGATCGCGGCCCGAGCCTTCGG
>NZ_JABULD010000444.1:0-3268 GCF_014060985.1 Pseudomonas sp. MD195_PC81_125 | reverse complement strand
TCAAGGCTGCCCGGGAAAACCCGCGCGTGCTCAAGGAACCCGAGCCGCACGTGTACTTCCTCAATTTCGGCGAAAGCACCCTCGATCACGAACTGCGTATGCACGTACGTGACCTCGGTGACCGCAACCCGGTGATCGATGAAGTGAACCGCTTCATCAACCGCGAATTCAAGAAGCAGCACATCAACATCTCGTTCCGCCAGATGGAGGTGTACCTGAAAAACCTTCATGGCCAGGAATACAAGCTGGTACCCATCGAAGACGAGAACAAAACCATCGTCCCGATCGGCGGGGAGCAAAAGCCGCTGCAAGAGCCGCCGCCGGCCAAACTCGACTAACCGGACTGATCCCAGCAGAATGCTCGGACATTCTGCTGGAGCCGGCCCTTGAAAGCCCTCGACGAACTGACCTTCGACAATCGCTTCGCCCGCCTCGGCGACGCGTTCTCCGCCCATGTGCTGCCCGAGCCGATCGACAACCCGCGTCTGGTCGTCGCCAGCCCGGCGGCGCTGGCCCTGCTCGATCTCGAACCGACGACGGCGGACACTCAGGAATTTGCCGAACTGTTCGGCGGCCACAAGCTGTGGGCCGATGCCGAGCCGCGGGCGATGGTCTATTCCGGGCACCAGTTTGGCGGCTACACACCGCAACTGGGTGACGGTCGCGGGCTGTTGCTCGGCGAGGTGTATAACCAGGCCGGCGAACATTGGGATCTGCACCTGAAGGGCGCCGGGCAGACGCCGTTTTCGCGCATGGGCGATGGTCGGGCGGTGCTGCGTTCATCGATCCGTGAATTTCTCGCTTCCGAAGCGCTGCACGCGCTGAACATCCCGACTTCACGCGCGGCCTGCGTGATCGGCTCCGACACTCCGGTGTGGCGCGAAAAGCAGGAACGCGCGGCGATGGTGCTGCGTCTGGCGCCAAGCCATATCCGTTTCGGCCACTTCGAATATTTCTATTACACCAAGCGTCCCGAGCAGCAGAAGCAGCTCGGCGAGCATGTATTGGCGATGCACTACCCCGAATGCCTGGAGCAGCCGGAGCCGTATCTGGCGATGTTCCGCGAAATTGTCGAGCGTAATGCCGAACTGATTGCCAAATGGCAGGCGTACGGCTTCTGCCACGGGGTGATGAACACCGACAACATGTCGATCCTCGGCATCACCTTCGACTTCGGCCCGTTCGCCTTCCTCGACGATTTCGATGCCCACTTCATCTGCAACCATTCCGATGATCAGGGTCGCTACTCGTTCAGCAATCAAGTGCCGATCGGCCAGTGGAACCTCAGCGCCCTGGCCCAGGCGCTGACGCCGTTCATCAGCGTCGAAGCCCTGCGCGAAACCCTCGGCCTGTACCTGCCGCTGTTTCAGGCGCACTACCTCGACCTGATGCGCCGCCGCCTCGGCTTCACCAGCGCCGAAGATGACGACCAGAAATTGCTCGAAGACCTGCTGCAATTGATGCAGAACAGCGGCGTCGACTACAGCTTGTTCTTCCGCCGCCTCGGCGAAGATTCAGCAGAACAGGCTGTCGCCCAATTGCGCGATGACTTCGTCGATATCAAAGGCTTCGACGCCTGGGGCGAACGCTACGTGGCACGGGTTGCCCGCGATGGCGACAGCGATCAGGAACAGCGCCGCACACGGATGCACGCGGTCAATCCGCTGTACATCCTGCGCAACTACTTGGCGCAAAAAGCCATCGATGCCGCCGAACAAGGCGACTACTCCGAGGTGCGCCGGCTGCATGCGGTGCTGAGCAAACCGTTCGACCAGCAACCGGGGATGGAGGCGTATGCCGAGCGGCCGCCGGAGTGGGGCAAGCATCTGGAGATCAGTTGTTCGTCTTGAGGCAGACTAGATGAATACGTCTACAGGCACCTTGAAGTAGTCGGCCAGCCAGCGAACTTGCCGCAAGTTCAACTTGCGCTTGCCGTTCAGAATTTCCGAAACAACAGATTGAGTACCCACACCCGGCAGGTCGCTCTGAGTCAGTCCATGTTCGCGCATCAGGTAGCCAAGGACCTCTTCGCCGCTCGCCTCGGCCATCGGATGGTGTGTGCGATCCCACTCCCCAATCCAGTCACTGATGATGTCCACCAGACTCGCGAGCGGATGCGAGCCATCATCACCGGTTATCTCAAGGATCTCGTCAACGGCCTGAACCAAGACGTCGTAATCCTCTTCATTTTTCGGTTTTCGCAGCAACGGAGAGACAAACTCCCAGTGCTCGGCAACTGTCTTGATCAAACTACTCATACCTTTCCCTCCTTCCATTTGCCCCGATCGTATTCGCGGTGGTCGAGCACATGCTTGATGTAGAGCCTTTGTGACCGATAACTGACAAAAGCGATTAGCCTCAATTTGTTGCCACCAATGTCGAAAACGTGGAGATCACCCACCTTGTCGGTGGCAGGAAATATCGACTTCATTGCCGCGAAGTCCTTTGGATAACTCCTGCTTGCCAGACGAAACCATTGCGCTAGCGCGCTTGCTGCCTGTGGCCACTGCTCCTTGGCCTCACGAATGGGTTTTTCACTGAACACATGCATGCAACATCCTTATCGCATTCTGCTATGGGGAGTTAATCACAAAACAAAATTATCGCAACTTGCGATACACCCAGGCAGACCAACGGTCTGCCTGGGTACGACTCAGCCTAGATCCAACATTGACATCCGCATGATTGAAAATATGAGCAAACGTCTCCAACTAGGATTTATCGCCCTTCACTGGACCTCGCTCATGACCACCCAATTACTGATCCCCTGCCCTACCTGCAACGGCCTCAACCGCATCCCCGCCGAACGCCTCGCCGACCAGCCAAAATGCGGGCGCTGCAAGTCCGAGGTGCTACTGAGCAAGCCGTTCGAACTCAAGCAAGGTGACTACGCCAGCCAGATCAAGGGTGATCTGCCGTTGTTGGTGGATGTGTGGGCGGACTGGTGCGGGCCGTGCAAATCGTTTGCGCCGGTATTCGAGCAGGCGGCGGCGCAGTTGGCGGGCAAGTGCCGGTTGGCCAAGCTCGACAGCGAAGCCAATCAGCAGTTGTCGGCGCAGTTGGGGATTCGTTCGATTCCGAGTTTGATTCTGTTCAAGAACGGCCGGGAGGTGGCGCGCCAGAGCGGGGCGTTTCCGTTGCCGCAGTTGCTGGCATGGCTGCGTAGCCAGGGCATCTGACCCTCCACAGGCCCCCATGTGGGAGCGAGCCTGCTCGCGAAGGCGCCCSTTCAGTCAACCGAGATGTTGAACGTGCGGGCCGCTTCGCG
>NZ_JABULD010000210.1:0-12929 GCF_014060985.1 Pseudomonas sp. MD195_PC81_125 | reverse complement strand
TGCCTTTGGCGCTCCTTATATCGATATTCCTGCTGCGGGTAAAAAAGATTTTTTCAATCGGTAAATCAATTATTCCAATAGCCAATCAATCGTCCGAGGTTTTGTGTTTGTACTCGCACAAATCTTCGATCCGGCAGCTGCCACAGCGTGGCTTGCGCGCCAGACACACATAGCGACCGTGCAGAATCAGCCAGTGGTGAGAATCCAGCAGGTAGTCTTTTGGCACAAATTTCATCAGCTTCTTTTCAACTTCAACGACATTTTTACCCGGGGCAATACCGGTGCGGTTGCTCACACGAAAAATGTGCGTGTCGACCGCCATGGTCAACTGACGGAAAGCGGTATTCAGGACCACGTTGGCCGTCTTGCGGCCGACGCCGGGCAGCGCTTCCAGTTCTTCGCGCGTCTGCGGGACTTCGCCATTGTGCAGTTCGACCAGCATGCGGCAGGTCTCGATCACGTTTTTTCGCTTTGCTGTTATAGAGACCGATGGTTTTGATGTATTCGGACAGCCCTTCGACGCCCAGTGCGTGGATCGCAGCGGGGGTGTTAGCCACCGGGAACAGTTTGGCCGTGGCCTTGTTGACGCCGACGTCGGTTGATTGCGCCGAAAGAATGACCGCGATCAACAACTCGAACGGCGAGGAATAGGCCAGCTCGGTCTTCGGCTCGGGATTGTCTTCATGAAGTCTGCGGAAGATTTCCAGACGTTTTGCGGCATTCATGGATGATGTGTTTCCTTGGAGAGAGCGTTCGAACGGGTCCAGGCCTGGCGGGCGGCGAGCAGAAGCCCAAGCACGATAAAGGCGCCGGGAACCAGGGTGAACAGGTGCAGCCCTTCGTCGAACAGCACCAGGCCTTGCCAGTGCTCAGGCAGGCCACGGCCGATATGGCCCTGACCGAACAGTTCACGCAGTCCAGCCAGCGCGATCAGCAACCCGCTCGACAGGCCAAAAAACTTCAGGCGCAGGCCAAATGCCTGGGCAAAGAATCCATTGTATTCCAGCACCACGCATTGCAAGGCGATCAGCCCGGTATAGATTCCGAGTGACTGTTGCCACTGCAACGCCCAGCGTTGCGCGAGGATATTGGCGCAACTGGTCAGGGTGGCGGCCAGCAGCAGACTGGCCAGCATCCGGTCGCGGTCAGACAGTCGCGAGCGCAATGCGCCGAAACAGACACCGTAAACCGCCACGACGACGCCCGACATCAGCAGCATGCCCAATGCGCTAGCCAGTGTTGTACTGGTGCCAAGCAGCACAACCAGCATCAAGGCATTCGTCAGGTTTGTCGGCCGGTTCATGATCCGATCCCGAGCAAGGTTGCCCGGTGCTCATCGAAGTAGCGCAAGGCGTCGTGGATGGCATTGACGGTGGCCCGGGAGGTGATGGTCGCGCCCGCCAGTTGATCGAACTGTCCCTGATCCTTTTTCAGCGCCCAGCCTGCGTCGTCAGGCGCGTGACGCGATTGACCGGTAAATGTCGCCAGCCAGTGGTTCGGCCAGTCGCCAATCCGCCCGCCGAGCGCGGGCGTTTCGTTGTGCCGCAGGGTTTTTACGCCCAGCAGTCTGCCGTTGGCATCGATGGCGATCAGCAGTTCGATAACGCCGGCATAACCCTCGGTCTGCGTGCGCAACAGCACCGCCACCGGCTGTCCGGCTTTGCTGGCGCGGTAACCCGCCAGCAATTTGCTGTGGCTCAACGTCGCATCAGTCAATGCCAGTGGCTGCTCCAGCGGCTGATTGTCGTATGCATCGGCCGCGAGCACATCGAGCAGCTTGCGGCTGTCGAGCAGGGCTTGCTCGCTGGCAATCTGCGGCGCACTGGCGCGTTGCACCACATAAGTCAGGCCGAGCCCCGCGCCGGCCAGCAGCACGAGCGTCACGACAGAAACCGTGCGGCTCATGATTGCACCTGCGTCTGGCGGGCGGCGGCAAAACGTTCCAGCGCTGGCACGCAGAGATTCATCAGCAACACCGCAAACGCGACACCGTCGGGGTAGCCGCCCCATGTGCGAATCAGGTAGGTGAGCAAGCCGACGCCAACGCCGAACAGCAGCCGGGCCAGCGGACTTTTGGCGCCCGACACCGGTTCGGTGATGATGAAAAAGGCACCGAGCATGGTTGCCCCGCTCAACAGATGAAACAGCGGTGAGCCGTGGGAATCGGAACCCGAACCGTTCCAGCAGAGCAGGCTGTCGACAAACAGGCTGGCCAGCATGCCGACCGGCGCTTGCCAGGCGATTACCCGGCGCTGCAACAGCCACAGCCCGCCGGCGAGAAACGCCAGATTGATCAACTCCACGCCGCGTCCGCCGAAGCGGCCGAACGCCGGGTTGGCGGCGAACAACTCATCCATGGTCAGGCTCTTGTTGATGCGCAGACTGTCCAGCGCAGTGGCCTGCACCCAGGCGTCCGGGGCCTGGCCCAGATTCAGGACTTGGGCAAAAGCGGCCTGCAGATTCATGCCGTGCGCCGGCCAGTGGGTCATCGGCTGCGGGAACAGCAGCATCGCCAGGGCGAAACCGAGCATGGCCGGGTTGAACGGATTCTTGCCGACACCACCGTACAAATGCTTGCCGAACAGCAGACCCGAAGCCACCGCGGTCACGGTCAGCCACCACGGGCAGTAAGGCGGCAGGGCAGCGGCCAGCAGTGTCGCGCTGACCAGCGCGCTGCCATCGCTGAGCGTCAGTTGCAAAGGTTGGCGCCGCAGGCGGGTGACGCCAGCTTCGATCAGCAGCGCCGTGCTCGCCGCCAGAATCAAATTGATCAGCACGCCCCAGCCGTAACACCAGAGCAGTGCCAACAATCCCGGCAGCGTGGCCAGCAGCACCTGCTTCATCGCCTGTTGCAGGCGATCATCCGTTGCCTCACGGGGCGACATGGTCTTGCACCTGACGCTCGGCGGCCAGCAGGCGAGCGCGGGCCTTGTCGAGGATGTCATTCGGTGTGTCGGCGCGGCGTTCGAGTTTGCTCAGGTCGGCGCGGGCGTAGGCCAATTCGGTTTTCAACTGGCGGAGCTGGTTGTCGATCGGGCGCTTTTCCACCCGGACCCGATCAGGCACAGGCTGCTCACTGGCCGCCTCGGCCACATGCAGGGCTTGCTCGGCATCACGCAGGGCCTGTTCCAGCGTGGCAATCTGCTGCGCGGGTGCTTCAGCGGTCTGAGCCTTTTTCAGTTCGGCGCGACGCATGGCCAACTGGATTTTTGCCCGTTTCAGATCCGCGTCTTTCGCCGGAGCCGGAACCGCAGCGGCGGGAACGGCGGCGCTGCTTTCGAGTTTCGCCAGCGCCTGTTCTGCCGCTTCGAACTGCTGCTGCAGCACGATCAGTTGCGATTGCTGTTCGAAGGTCGGTGGATGGCCGAAGGCTTTCAGCGATTTATGCAATTGCGCGCGGCTCATGGCGACATCGATCTTGGCTTTCTTCAGCGCCGCATCGGCGGTTGCGGCTTTCTGCGCGCGCACCCGTTCCAGAGCTGCCTGCACCGGGTCGAGAGTGGCCGCCGCCGGTTGCGCCGCCCGTTGCGCGCGGGCTTCGCGCTCAGCCTGTTTGTGCTGTTCTTCGCGTTGCAGGCGGGCGTTGCGGCGTTCGAAACGCTGGCGCGCATGATCGCGTTTGGCCGTGCGTGCGCGCAGCTCTTCAAGGCTGGTCGCCAGACCACCGACAACCGGCAAGGTGCCGAGCGGCAGCGGGTGCATCTCGATGCAGTCCACCGGACACGGTGCCACGCACAGGTCGCAACCGGTGCATTCGTCGATCAGCACGGTGTGCATCAGTTTCGCCGCGCCGACGATGGCATCGATCGGGCAGGCCTGGATGCACTTGGTGCAGCCGATGCACTCGGCTTCGCGGATGTAGGCCACTTGTGGCGGTGCCGCGCCGCGGCTGACGTCCAGTTCCAGCACCGGTACTTTCAACAGTTCAGCCAGGGCGGCGATGGTTTCGTCGCCGCCGGGCGGGCACTTGTTGATCGGTTCGCCGTCGACGATGCCTTGCGCATAGGGCTTGCACCCGGGGTGGCCGCATTTGCCGCACTGGGTCTGCGGCAGGAGGGCGTCGATGAGTTGAATCAGACTCATGTTTTGATCAGTCCACTGAATCCGAGAAAAATCACTGCGATCAGTCCGGCGCCGATCAGGTCGATCGGCAAGCCGCGAAAGGGCAGGGGAATGTCGTTGTCCGCCGTGCGTTCACGCAAGTCGCTGAACAGGCTCAGCACCAGCCAGAAACCTAGCCCGGCGCCGAGGCTCAGTGCCGCCGCCTGCAACAGGCCATGATCATTTTGCGCATTGATCAAGGCCAGCCCCAGCACGCCGGCATTGCCCAACAACAATGGCCATAGCCCATCGAAGGGCCAGTCAGGCAGCGCACGGGTCAGCAGTTTCAATACTGGCGCGATCAGCAGCACGTTGAGCGGCAAGAACACGAACAGGTGCAGGGCCTGCAGTTGCAGCGGTACCAGCAGCCAGTGCCAGATTGCGTAACCGAAGATGCCGACGCTCAGCATCAGGCACCCCGTCGCCAGCCCCAGCGCATGCACCAGGCGCCGACTGCCGGCCAGCAACGGATCGACACCCAGCGGCCAGTGCAACACGAAGTTGTTGAGCAGGGCGGCACTGATCAGCGTAAGCGCAAGTTCGGTCATGGTTCTGCCGGCAGCAACGGGCGGGTGTCACTTAAGGTTAGGCATTATCCGGCACCCGCGAAGGGTGGGCCAGATATGAAAAATCCCACAGGCCTGCAGAACATGCCTGTGGGATCGTTTTACCGCTGGGTCTTACTTGATGCGTTGACCCGGCTTGGCGCCGCTGTCCGGGCTCAGCAGGTAGATTTCTTCACCGCCAGGGCCGGCGGCCATCACCATGCCTTCGGACATGCCGAACTTCATTTTCCGCGGCTTGAGGTTGGCGATCATCATGGTCAGGCGACCGTCGAGTTTCGACGGGTCCGGGTAGGCGCTCTTGATTCCGGAGAACACGTTGCGCTGCTCATCACCGATGTCCAGGGTCAGGCGCAGCAGCTTGTCCGCGCCTTCCACGTGTTCAGCCTTGACGATCAGGGCCACGCGTAGGTCGACGGCGGCGAAGGTGTCGAAGTCGATTTCCGGCGACAGCGGATCCTTGGCCAGTTCGCCATTGCCCGCAGGTGCGGCAGCACCGGTGTCGGTCTGGCTGGCGGTCAGGTCTTCTTTCGAGGCGTCGGTCATGGCCTGCACTTTTACCGGGTCGATGCGGGTCATCAACGGTTTGAACTCGTTCAACTGATGGTTGGCCAGCAGGGTGGTGTGGTCGTTCCAGGTCAGCGGGGCGACATTGAGGAATGCCTCGGCGTCGGCGGCCAGCAGCGGCAGCACCGGTTTGAGGAAGATCACCAGCTGGCGGAACAGGTTGATGCCGGTGGCGCAGATCGCCTGGACTTCATCCTGCTTGCCTTCCTGCTTGTTCAGCGACCATGGCGCCTTGTCGGCGATCCAGGCATTGGCGCGGTCGGCCAGGGCCATGGTTTCGCGCATGGCGCGGGCGAAGTCGCGGGCTTCATAGGCGTCGGCAATGCCTGGTGCTGCGGCGAGGAAGGCCTCGGTCAGCTCTGGCGCAGCGTTGTTGTCGACCAGCAGGCCGCCGTTGCCCTTGTGGATGAAACCGGCACAACGGCTGGCGATGTTGACCACTTTGCCGACCAGGTCGGAGTTGACCTTCTGCACGAAGTCTTCGAGGTTCAGGTCGAGGTCATCGACACCACGGCCCAGTTTGGCCGCGTAGTAGTAACGCAGGTATTCCGGCGACAGGTGATCCAGGTAGGTGCGCGCCTTGATGAACGTGCCACGGGACTTGGACATCTTCTGGCCGTTGACGGTCAGGTAGCCGTGCACGTTGATCCCGGTCGGCTTGCGGAAACCGGCGCCTTCGAGCATGGCAGGCCAGAACAGGGCGTGGAAGTTGACGATGTCCTTGCCGATGAAGTGGTACAGCTCGGCGGTCGAGTCCTTGCCCCAGAACGCGTCAAAGTCCAGCTCCGGCGTTCGGTCGCAGAGGTTCTTGAAGCTGGCCATGTAGCCGATCGGCGCATCCAGCCACACATAGAAATATTTGCCCGGCTCGTCCGGAATCTCGAAACCGAAGTACGGCGCATCGCGGGAGATGTCCCACTGCTGCAGGCCGGCGTCCAGCCACTCGGCGATCTTGTTGGCCACGGCGTCCTGCAGGGTGCCGCTGCGGGTCCAGGTCTGCAGCATCTGCTGGAAGTCTGGCAGCTTGAAGAAGAAGTGCTGGGAATCCTTCAGCACCGGAGTCGCGCCGGAGATGGCCGACTTTGGATCCTTCAGGTCGGTCGGGGCGTAGGTCGCACCGCATTTTTCGCAATTGTCGCCGTACTGGTCTTCAGTGCCGCATTTCGGGCAGGTGCCCTTGATGAAGCGGTCGGCCAGGAACATTTTCTTTTCCGGGTCGAAATACTGGGTAATCGAGCGCTGGGCAATGTGCCCGGCATCGCGCAGTTTCAGGTAGATCTGGCTCGACAGCTCACGGTTTTCTTCGGCGTGAGTGGAGTGGAAGTTGTCGAAGTCGACCAGGAATTCGGCAAAGTCGGCGCTGTGTTCAGCCTGCACATTGGCGATCAGTTGTTCCGGAGTGATGCCTTCCTTTTCCGCGCGCAGCATGATCGCCGAACCATGGGCGTCGTCGGCGCAGACATAAATGCATTGATTGCCGCGATGCTTCTGGAAGCGCACCCACATATCGGTCTGGATGTATTCCAGCATATGGCCAAGGTGGATCGAACCGTTGGCGTAGGGCAGGGCGCTGGTGACGAGGATCTTGCGTGGTTCGGACATGTGGGGCTTCGCTACTTGATGAAACGGAGGTCGGCCACTATAAAGCGCTGGCGCATATTTTTCACCCTGTGCCGCTGGGTACTTTGAGAGCATTTGTGGCAAGGGGATTTATCCCCGATGGGTGGCGAAGCCGCCCCCAAACCCGATATCAGGGCCTGTCAGACACACTGCGGGTGATGGTTTTGCGACTGCTGCGCAGCCGATCGGGGATAAATCCCCTCGCCACAGGGGTTAACGGGTTGAAGTAATCAGTTCGCCACAAATCAGCGTCCAGCGTACGATACCCGCCATCTTTTCCCAGTCTTGTTATCGGAGTTGCCCATGAGTGCCGTCACTCGCGCAGCGGTGGAAGCCGTCCTCAGCCAATACACCGACCCCTACCTGAACCAGGACCCGGTCAGCGCCGGTTGCGTGAAGCACATCGAGATCGATGGCGACCGCGTCAAGGTTCAGCTGGAAATCGGCTACGCCGCCGGCCTGTTCAAGAGTGGCTGGGCGCAGTTGCTGCAGTTGGCCATCGAAAACCTCGATGGGGTGACGATCGCCAGGGTCGAGGTCGACAGCGTGATCGCCGCGCACAAGGCCCAGGCCCAGATCCCGGGCCTGGCCAACGTCAAGAACGTGGTCGCCGTGGCGTCGGGCAAGGGCGGTGTGGGCAAGTCGACCACTGCGGCCAACCTCGCACTGGCGCTGGCCCGCGAAGGCGCCAGGGTGGGGATTCTCGACGCCGACATCTATGGCCCGAGCCAGGGCATCATGTTCGGCATCCCCGAGCGCACTCGCCCCGAGGTCAAGGATCAGAAGTGGTTCGTGCCGCTCAAGGCCCACGGTGTCGAAGTCATGTCGATGGCGTTCCTGACCGACGACAACACGCCGATGGTCTGGCGCGGGCCGATGGTCTCCGGCGCCTTGCTGCAACTGGTTACGCAAACCGCGTGGGGCGATCTGGATTATCTGGTCATCGACATGCCGCCAGGCACTGGCGACATCCAGCTGACCCTGGCGCAGAAAGTCCCGGTAGCCGGTGCGGTGATCGTCACCACCCCTCAGGATCTGGCGCTGCTGGACGCACGCAAAGGCGTGGAAATGTTCCGCAAGGTCAACATCCCGGTGCTGGGCGTGGTGGAAAACATGGCGGTGCACATCTGCTCGAACTGCGGACATGCCGAGCATCTGTTCGGTGAGGGCGGTGGCGAGAAGCTGGCGACTCAATATGGTGTCGAACTGCTGGCCTCGCTGCCGCTGTCGATGCTGATCCGCGAGCAGGCCGATGGCGGCAAGCCAACGGTGATCGCCGAGCCGGACAGCCAGATCGCCATGGTCTATCAGGAACTGGCCCGCCACGTCGGCGCGCGCATTGTGTTGCAGGAAGCGGCGACGCCGGCAATGCCGAATATCAGCATCAGTGACGATTGATCGGCGTCGTTTGCTAAAAGATCGCAGCCTGCGCAGCTCCTACAGAAAAGCTCTGTGCAGGAGCTGCCGCAGGCTGCGATCTTTTGATCTTGCTTTAGATGCGCAACCCGCCATCCATCTCCAGAATCCGCCCGGTGTAGTAGTCGTTCTCGAAGATGTACGCGGCCGAATGGGCGATCTCTTCCGGCTTGCCCATGCGCTTGAGCGGAATACCCGAGGTCATTTTTTTCCAGCGCTTCGGGCTTCATGCCCAGGGTCATCTCGGTTTCGATGAAGCCCGGCGCAATGCCCGCCACGCGAATGCCGTAACGCGCCAGTTCCTTGGCCCAGGTCACGGTGGCTGCGGCCACGCCTGCCTTGGCGGCGGAATAGTTGGTCTGGCCGACGTTACCGGCGCGGGAAATCGAGGAAATGTTGATGATCGCGCCGCTGGTCTTCAGCTCGACCATTTTCGCCGCCACTTCACGGGTGCACAGGAACACGCCGGTCAAGTTGACGTCGATCACCGCCTGCCACTGGGCCAGGCTCATTTTGCTCATTTCGCCATCTTTGACCTTGAGCAGCAGGCCATCGCGCAGGATCCCGGCGTTGTTGATCAGGCCGTGGATCGCGCCGAAATCTTCGGCAACCTGCGCGACCATGTGTTCAACCTGTTCTTCATTGGCCACGTTGCACAGATAGCTGCGCGCCTCGACACCCTTGGCCTTGCAGGCTGCCACCGCGTCATCGAGTTTTTCCTGATTGAGGTCAACCAGTGCAAGCCTGGCGCCTTTGCCGGCGAAATACTCGGCCATGGAACGGCCCAAACCCTGGCAACCGCCGGTGATAATGATTACTTTGTCGTTGAGTTGCATGCGCATGCCCCGATAGCCGGTCTGAGTGGTTTTTGTTATTGGCGACGCTCGATCCGTACCGGTATGGCCAGATTGCACATGAGCATTGCCCGATGGCGTTACAGGGACTTATCCCCAGGCGCCTGTCCGTTTTTTCGACGGATTCTATTTAAGGAGTCATAAATTGAGCGTTGAAGCGGCCAAGAATGCCCGAGAATTGCTTCTCAAGGAATACCGTGGCGTATTGTCGACCCACTCCAAATCGATGCCCGGTTTCCCGTTCGGCTCAGTGGTGCCGTATTGCCTGGACGAGCAAGGCCGCCCGCTGATCCTGATCAGCCGCATCGCCCAACACACTCACAACCTGCAGAAGGACCCGAAGTGTTCGCTGCTGGTGGGCGAGCGTGAGGCCGACGACGTGCAGGCCGTTGGTCGCCTGACCTATCTGGCCGAGGCGCAAAAGCTCGAAGATCCGGCGGCTATCGAAGCCGCCGCCGAGCGTTACTACCGTTATTTCCCCGATTCGCAGAACTACCACAAGGCCCACGATTTTGATTTCTGGGTGCTCAACCCGGTACGTCACCGCTACATCGGCGGTTTCGGCGCGATTCACTGGGTCGATCAGTTGACCCTGGCCAACCCGTTTGCCGGCAAGGCGGAAATCAGCATGGTCGAGCACATGAACAGCGATCACGCCAAAGCCATCGCGCATTACGTGGAGCTCAGCGGGTTGCCGCAAACCGTGCCGGCGCAACTGGCCGGAATCGACAGCGAAGGCATGCACCTGCGCATCGGTCAGGCACTGTACTGGTTGCCCTTTCAAGCGCCTTGTCATACGCCGATACAAGTGCGCGAAGCCTTGGTTTCTCTGGCTCACGCCGAGGTCTGGCCAAAAAATGCGGTGGCCGACGCTTGAATTCACGAAAGGGCGACGTCATCTAAGGCTTACTGCAAGGCATTTCTTGCGTTGAGGAATCTTTGATGCGCCCTTTTTTTGTTGCTCTTTCTGCTGTTTCCGGTGCTGGAGCTGTTCGTATTCGTCAAAGTGGCAGGGGCGATCGGGTTTTTCCCGGCCCTGCTGCTGATCATTCTCGGCTCGATGTTCGGTGTGTTCGTACTGCGCGTCGCCGGTCTGGCAACTGCGCTGCGTGCCCGTGAAAGCCTGAATCGCGGTGAGTTGCCCGCACAGACCATGCTTGAAGGCTTGATGCTCGCCTTGGCTGGCGGCCTGTTGATCCTGCCGGGTTTCGTCAGTGACGTGGTCGGTCTGGTGATGTTGTTGCCGTTCACCCGTCGTCTGCTGGCCAATAAAATGCGTCAGCGCGCCGAAGAACAGGCGATGCGTCAGCGGGCCTTTGCCGATGACCTGCAACCCCGTGGCGGTCCTGCACCGCGCCAGCCTCTGGGCCGCGAGGGTGATGTGATCGAAGGCGAGTTCGAACATCGCGACAGCCAGTAACCCCTGCATTGACACGGCACCTTCGGGTGCCGTTTGTTTATGCGCGGCATTCAAGGGGCACATGATGAAAAATTTTCTGTCCCCGCCCTTGTAATAAGCTTATGCGCCCTTATGTATCGGTCACCGAAAGGTTTCCGGCATTCAAGCCGGACAGACTTCCGCGGTTCGCTCGACGAACCGCAACCGGCGCAGGCCGGATTTGTTAAACCCGCCGGGACTACACCGGCCGATGAAAACCACAATTAGGAGAGATCGACAATGAAGCTTCGTCCTCTGCATGACCGCGTCGTCATCCGTCGCAGCGAAGAAGAAAAGAAAACCGCTGGCGGTATCGTCCTGCCAGGTTCGGCTGCTGAAAAAGCCAACCACGGTGTGATTCTCGCTGTAGGCCCGGGCAAGGCTCTGGAAAACGGTGAAGTGCGTGCACTGTCCGTGAAGGAAGGCGACAAGGTTGTGTTCGGTCCTTACTCCGGCAGCAACACTGTGAAAGTTGACGGCGAAGACCTGCTGGTAATGAGCGAGAACGAAATCCTCGCTGTTATCGAAGGCTGATACCCCCGTTCATTTTCCCGTTACTACAAAGTATTTAAGGAATATCGATCATGGCTGCTAAAGAAGTTAAGTTCGGCGATGCCGCTCGCTCCAAGATGCTCAAAGGCGTCAACGTTCTGGCTGACGCGGTAAAAGCGACCCTGGGCCCGAAAGGCCGTAACGTGATTCTCGAGAAGAGCTTCGGCGCTCCGACCATCACCAAGGACGGCGTTTCCGTCGCCAAGGAAATCGAACTCGAAGATCGCTTCGAAAACATGGGCGCGCAGCTGGTCAAAGACGTTGCCTCCCGTGCCAACGATGACGCTGGTGACGGTACTACCACTGCGACCGTTCTGGCTCAATCGATCGTCAACGAAGGCCTGAAAGCCGTCGCTGCCGGCATGAACCCGATGGACCTGAAGCGCGGTATCGACAAAGCGACCATCGCCATCGTCAAAGAGCTGAAAGCCCTGTCCAAGCCATGCGCTGACACCAAGGCCATCGCTCAGGTCGGCACCATTTCCGCCAACTCCGACAACTCCATCGGCGACATCATTGCCGAAGCCATGGAAAAGGTCGGTAAAGAAGGCGTGATCACCGTTGAAGAAGGCTCGGGCCTGGAAAACGAACTGTCGGTTGTAGAAGGCATGCAGTTCGACCGTGGCTACCTGTCCCCGTACTTCGTCAACAAGCCGGACACCATGGTGGCCGAGCTCGACGGCCCGCTGATCCTGCTGGTCGACAAAAAGATCTCGAACATCCGCGAAATGCTGCCAGTGCTGGAAGCCGTTGCCAAAGCCGGCCGTCCACTGCTGATCGTAGCCGAAGACGTTGAAGGCGAAGCCCTGGCGACGCTGGTCGTGAACAACATGCGTGGCATCGTCAAGGTTGCAGCCGTCAAGGCGCCAGGCTTCGGCGACCGTCGCAAGGCCATGCTGCAGGACATCGCCGTTCTGACCGGCGGTACCGTGATCTCCGAAGAGATCGGCCTGAGCCTGGAAAGCACCACCCTGGAGCACCTGGGTAACGCCAAGCGCGTGACCCTGTCCAAGGAAAACACCATCATCGTTGACGGTGCTGGCGTACAAGGCGACATCGAAGCACGTATCGCTCAGATCCGCGCCCAGGTTGCCGAGACTTCCTCGGACTACGACCGTGAAAAACTGCAAGAGCGTCTGGCCAAACTGTCCGGCGGTGTTGCAGTGATCAAGGTTGGCGCTGGTTCCGAAGTTGAAATGAAAGAGAAGAAGGCCCGCGTTGAAGACGCCCTGCACGCAACCCGTGCAGCCGTTGAAGAAGGCGTGGTACCTGGCGGTGGCGTTGCGCTGATCCGCGCTCTGGAAGCCCTGACCGAACTGACCGGCGACAACGCTGACCAGAACGTGGGTATCGCTGTGCTGCGTCGCGCTGTTGAAGCGCCGCTGCGCCAGATCGCTGCCAACTCCGGTGACGAGCCAAGCGTAGTGGTCAACGAAGTGAAGAACGGCAAAGGTAACTTCGGTTACAACGCCGCTTCCGGCGAATACGGCGACATGATCGAAATGGGCATCCTGGACCCAACCAAGGTCACCCGTTCCGCTCTGCAAGCTGCAGCCTCGATCGGCGGTCTGATCCTGACCACCGAAGCAGCTGTTGCTGATGCACCGAAGAAAGAAGGCTCGGCTGGCGGCGGTATGCCAGACATGGGCGGCATGGGTGGCATGGGCGGCATGATGTAAGCCAGCCTTACCCTGTAACGAAAAACCCCGCCTGCGATGAGCAGGCGGGGTTTTTTATTGCCCGGATTTCAAGCTTCACACCGTCCCCTGTGGGAGCGAGCCTGCTCGCGAAAGCAATCACACCGTCACTACATCTGTG
>NZ_JABULD010000198.1:0-3638 GCF_014060985.1 Pseudomonas sp. MD195_PC81_125 | reverse complement strand
GGCTGCGATCTTTTTGATCTTAGATGCGGAAACTGCCGACCAACTGCTGCAGCCGCGAAGCCTGCTGCTCCAGATCCGAACAGGCGCGCAAGGTCGCCTGCAGGTTTTCGACGCCTTCCTGGTTCAATGTGTTGATCTCGGTGATGTCGACGTTGATCGACTCGACCACCGCTGTCTGCTCTTCGGTCGCGGTGGCCACCGACTGGTTCATCCCGTCGATCTCGCCGATGCGCTGGGTCACGCTGTTCAGGCGTTCGCCGGCAAGGTTGGCGATTTCCACGCTGTCCTGGCTGTGGCGCTGGCTGTCGCTCATGGTGCTCACCGATTCACGGGCGCCGACCTGCAGCTCTTCAATCATGGTCTGCACTTGCTGCGCCGATTCCTGGGTGCGGTGCGCGAGGTTGCGCACTTCGTCGGCGACCACGGCAAAACCACGTCCGGCCTCACCGGCACGCGCGGCTTCGATGGCGGCGTTGAGCGCCAGCAGGTTGGTTTGCTGGGAGATGCTGGTGATCACTTCCAGAATCTGCCCGATGTTCACGGTTTTGCTGTTCAGCGACTCGATGTTGGTGCTGGAGGCGCTGAGCATGCTCGACAGTTGATTCATCGCCTTGATACTGCGATCCACCACTTGCTGGCCGTCTTCGGCGAGGCCGCGGGCGTCGCTGGCCTGGTTCGAGGCTTGTGCGGCATTGCGCGCGATTTCCTGGGCGGCAGCGCCCAGTTGATTGATCGCGGCGGCGACACTGCTGGTGCGCGAGGCTTGCTGGTCGGAGTTGTACATCGACGAGTTGGACGCGGCGACCACGCGCAGCGCGACCTCGTTGACCTGGCCGGTGGCCGATGACACTTCGCGGATCGAGCCGTGGATACGCTCGACGAAGCGGTTGAATGCGGTACCCAGCACGCCGAACTCATCGTTGTTGACGATAGTCAGGCGCTTGGTCAGGTCGCCCTCGCCATCGGCGATGTCTTCCATGGCGCGGGTCATGACGTGCAGCGGCTGAATCAGCAGGCGAATCAGCATGCCCAGCAGCGCAATGATGATCACCACCGCAATCACGGTGGCAATCACCGCCGAGGTGCGGAACTCGCTGAGCATCGAGAAGGCTTTGTCCTTGTCCACCGACAGACCGATGTACCAGTTCACCGACGGCAGGCCTTTGATCGGGGTGAAGCTGACGATGCGGGTCTTGCCGTCGACCGTGATTTCACTGAAGTCGCTGCTGATGCGCGGGGTGTCCTGCGGATAGGCTTCTTTCAGTGACTTCATCACCAGCGCCTTGTCCGGGTGCACGAGGATCTTGCCGTCGGCGCTGACCAGGAACGCATAGCCCATGCCGGAGAAGTCCCGGGCGGTGAGGGTGTCGACCAGGGTTTGCAGGCTCAGGTCGCCGCCGACCACGCCAACGCTCTGACCGGCTTTTTTCGAGGCGGTGGCGATGGAGATGATCAACTGGCCGGTGGCGGCGTCGATGTACGGTTCGGTCAGGGTCGAGGCGCTGCTGCTCTCGGCACCTTTATACCAAGGGCGCACCCGTGGATCGAAGCCGTCCGGCATCTTTACGTCCGGGCGGATGGTGAAGTGACCGGTGGCATCGCCCAGGTAAGTGGCCATGAACGTCGAGGTCAGGGATTTCTGCTCCAGCAGGCTCGCGACGTTGGCCGGTTCCGGGTTGATGGCGATGTTCTGGGCCGCGTTCTCGACCAGCAGAATGCGTCCGTTGAGCCAGGTCTGGATGTTATCGGCGGTGACTTCGCCCATCTCGTTGAGATAATTGTTCAGGTCATCGCGGATCGCGTTGCGTTGCAGCCAGTCGTTGTACAGCGTGAACGAGGCGAAAGCGGCGATGACGATGAGGGCGGCGGCAAGCAAAATTTTATGGCTGAAGCGCAGGTTTTTGTTCATGGCTTGGGGTTCCGCTAAGGTCTTAATGTCCTGGGCGTGCTTTTATAAAGACGCGCAATATGGGCAAGGGTGAAAAAAACTGATATTTCCGGCTCTCCTTAGGGAAATGTCCGACCGACTTTTCAGTCAGGTTCTCGCCCTTAGCTATCGGCCACAGCGGATTAAAGATTAACCATAGGTGACAAAATGCCTGACACATCGCAACTCGTTATCGGCGCCGATCTGGCGGGGCAACCGATTGCTCAGGCCATGCGCCTGGCCAACCGCCACGGGCTGATCGCCGGTGCGACCGGGACCGGCAAGACCGTGACTTTGCAACGTCTCGCCGAAGCGTTCAGCGACGCCGGGGTCGCGGTGTTCGCCGCCGACATCAAGGGCGACCTGTGCGGCCTGGGCGCTGCCGGCAATCCGCAGGGCAAGGTCGCCGAGCGCATCGCCGGGATGCCCTGGCTCGACCACAAGCCGCAGGCTTATCCGGTGACGCTGTGGGACATTCACGGCGAATCCGGTCATCCGTTGCGCACCACCTTGAGTGAAATGGGCCCGCTGCTGATCGGCAGCCTGCTGGAACTGACCGACAGTCAGCAGGCGGCGCTGTACGCGGCTTTCAAAGTGGCGGACCGCGAAGGTCTGTTGTTGCTGGACCTGAAAGACCTCAAGGCGCTGCTCAACCACCTCAAGGACAACCCGCAGTTGCTGGGCGAAGATGCCGCGCTGATGACCACCGGTTCCAGTCAGGCGCTGTTGCGCCGGCTGGCGACCCTGGAGCAGCAGGGCGCTGAAGCCTTGTTCGGCGAGCCAGCATTGCAACTCGAAGACATTCTGCAACCGGCGGCGGACGGCCGTGGGCGCATTCATTTGCTCGATGCCAGCCGTCTGGTACACGAGGCGCCGAAGGTCTACGCGACGTTCCTGCTGTGGTTGCTGGCCGAGCTGTTCGAGCAGTTGCCGGAGCGCGGCGACGCCGACAAACCGCTGCTGGCGCTGTTCTTCGATGAAGCGCATTTGTTGTTCGGCGATACGCCAAAGGCGTTGCAGGAACGTCTGGAACAGGTGGTGCGGCTGATCCGCTCGAAAGGGGTCGGCGTGTATTTCGTCACCCAGTCGCCGGGGGATTTGCCGGATAACGTGCTGGCGCAGCTTGGCCTGCGCATCCAGCACGGTTTGCGCGCGTTTACCGCCAAGGAACAGAAATCCCTGCGCGCGGTGGCCGATGGCTTCCGGCCTAATCCGGCGTTCGATACGTTGTCGGTATTGACGGAGCTGGGCATCGGCGAAGCGCTGGTCGGGACGCTGCAGGAAAAGGGCACGCCGGAAATGGTCCAGCGGGTGCTGGTGGCGCCGCCGCAGTCGCGGATCGGGCCGCTGAGCGAGACCGAACGCACGATGCTGATCGCTGGGTCGCCGTTCAAGGGACGTTATGACAAGCCGATCGATCGTGAATCGGCGTATGAAATCCTGATGGGCCGCAAGGATCTGGCGCCGGAGGTAGAAATGCCGACCGGTAAGGCCGCGCCTGAAGAACCGAGCCTGGCCGATCGTGCCGGAGAGTTTCTGGGCACGGCGGCGGGGCAGGCGCTGAAGTCAGCGATGCGCCAAGCGGCCAATAATCTGGGCAAACAACTGGTGCGCGGGCTGATGGGCTCGTTGCTCGGCGGCAGCAAACGCCGCTAAAAGCAAAGATCGCAGCCTGCGGCAGCTCCTGCAGGGGAACGCATTCTCAATGTAG
>NZ_JABULD010000555.1:0-4202 GCF_014060985.1 Pseudomonas sp. MD195_PC81_125 | reverse complement strand
GGCAGCTCCTACAGGTGACCGCATTCCAAATGTAGGAGCTGCCGAAGGCTGCGATTTTTTGCTGTTCGATAATCGCCCAAAACCCGCTTTCACCGATTGAATCTCGCCCACCGCCCCCCGCACCATTCGCTCCACAAAACCAATAACAACAGGTTCGATACCATGCTTCCGCGCCCTGTCCCGCCCGGCTGATCGCCACCGCTTCATTCCTGATCTGCAATGTCGTGCTCGCCCCAAAGTGGCGGCAGCGAACCCGTTCGTCCCCAAAAAAATAACAAGAGACCCTGCGATGACTCATCCCACTGCGCCGTACGCCCTCCCCGGCCTGATCGCCCTGGCCCTGACCGGCGCCGCCCTGCCCGCCGCAGCTGAAGAAGCCGGTTTTATCGAGGGCGCTAGCGCCAACCTGAACCTGCGCAATTTCTACATCAACCGCAACTTCACCAACCCGACCAAGGCGCAGGGCAAGGCTGAAGAATGGACGCAGAACTTCATCCTCGACGCCAAATCCGGTTTCACCCAGGGCACCGTCGGTTTCGGCATGGACGTGCTCGGCCTGTACTCGGTCAAACTCGATGGCGGTAAAGGCACCGGCGGCACGCAACTGCTGCCGCTGGATCACGACGGGCGTCCGGCGGACAACTTCGGCCGCACTAACGTCGCGTTCAAGGCCAAGCTGTCGCAAACCGAAATCAAGGTCGGCGAATGGATGCCAGTGCTGCCGATCCTGCGTTCGGACGACGGTCGTTCGCTGCCGCAAACCTTCCGTGGTGGCCAGATCACCTCGAAGGAGATCAACGGCCTGACCCTCTACGGCGGCCAGTTCCGCGCCAACAGCCCGCGCGACGACAGCAGCATGAGCGACATGTCGATGTTCGGCAAAGCGGCGTTCACCTCTGATCGCTTCAACTTCCAGGGCGGTGAATACCAGTTCAACGAAAAACGCACACAGATCGGTCTGTGGAACGCTGAACTCAAAGACATCTACAGCCAGCAATACGTCAATCTGACCCACAGCCAGCCCCTCGGTGACTGGACGCTGGGCGCCAACCTCGGCTTCTTCTACGGCAAGGATGACGGCAGCGCCCGCGCCGGCGAACTCGACAACAAGACCTGGTCGGGGATGTTCTCGGCCCGCTACGGCGGCAACACCTTCTATGTCGGTCTGCAAAAACTCACCGGCGACAGCGCCTGGATGCGCGTCAACGGCACCAGCGGCGGCACCCTGGCCAACGACAGTTACAACTCCAGCTACGACAACGCCCAGGAACGTTCCTGGCAGGTGCGCCACGACTACAACTTCGCCGCCCTGGGCATTCCCGGCCTGACCCTGATGAACCGCTACATCAGCGGCGACAACGTGCACACTGGCACCATCACCGACGGCAAGGAATGGGGCCGCGAATCGGAACTGGGCTACACCGTACAAAGCGGTACCCTGCGCAACCTCAACGTGCGCTGGCGCAACTCGACCATGCGCCGCGACTTCAGCAACAACGAGTTCGACGAAAACCGCCTGATCATCAGCTATCCGATCAGCTTGCTCTGATCCCCACGCCGGCGCTGCATGAGTGGCGCCGGCCTCAACCACTGGTCAGCCCGGACTGGCGATTTGTCGAGGCACAGATACAGTGAAAGAGGTGTGTAAACTCTCCAGCCCGCTGTAGGAGCCCTTAGTTTTCTTCCGTTATCTCCGGATGCTGTACGCGAAGCTGCCTTGGCCACGGAGGTCAGGTATGAGCAAGCGAATAGTTATCGTCGGTGGCGGTGTAGGCGGAACCATGCTGGCCAATCTACTGGTCGGCAAGCTGTATCCGGAAGCTCTACGCGGCGACCTCTCGATCACATTACTGTCCAGTTCCCCCGATCATTACTACAAACCTGCGTTCATGTACGTGGCATTCAGCCAGTTCTTCGAAGAGGAACTCAAGCGTCCGGAACGCTCACTGTTGCGCCCGGAAATCAGTTTCCACGTTGAAGAAGTCACCCGTTTCGACTTTTCCGGGCAGCAATTGCGCACCCGAACCGGCAAACGCTTCGACTATGATTTTCTGGTGATCGCCACCGGCTGCGTGCCGGCGCCGGAACGCATCGAGGGTCTGCAGGAAGCCGGCGACCACTTCTATCAATACCTTCCTGCCCGGCAACTGGCGCAACGCCTGAACACCATCGAAAAAGGCCGGATTTTCATTACCGTGTCCTTCCCGCAGACACCGAACGTCCCGCACCAATGCGGCATCGCGCCCGTGGAAACGACATTGATGCTGGATGATTTGTTACGTCGCCGGGGCGTTCGCGAGCAAGTGGAAATCATCTACACCTACCCGACAGTTGCCCAGCTATTGCGCAATTGTCTGTTCTTGCAGCGCCCCACGGGTGAAATTCTGCCGAGCATCTTTGCCCGGAAAAACATTCACTTTCAGCGTGGCTTCACCCTGAGCCGTGTGGATCCCGATGCAAAAGTCGCCTACTCGGCCGAGGGCGATGCGCAACCCTTCGACATCCTGATGGCGACTCCGCCAATCCAGGCCGTCGAGGTGGTGCGCGAGTGCGGCATCTCGCAAGCCGCCAATGATGAAGGATGGCTGCCGACCAATCACGAAACGTTGCAAGTCTACGGTCTGGAGAATGTCTACGTGATCGGCGACACCGTCGACCTGCCGGTCAGCAAGGCCGGCGGCGCCTGTCATAACCAGGCACCGGTGATCGCCAACAACATCACGGCCCAGATCCGTCTTGGCGCACCCAACTCGGTATACGACGGTCGGGTACAAGCGGTAGCACAAATGGGCCTGAATGCCGGGATGCCACTCTGGTACGACTACGCCCACGATGTATTGCCGACACCCCCGACCAAATTGGGCGGCCTGCTCAGAAACGGTTTCAATCGCGGTCTTTACTGGGCGGTGGCCCGGGGAATGCTTTGACCCTGCACAGGGAGGAGTGATTGCTCATGCACATGCCCGAGGAAATATCAGCCACGCCCGGGTTCACGGCCCTGATGGCAAAACTGCAGCCGTTAATCGACGGCGGACGCCTGGAGAATATTGTCGACCTGCTTTCCCTGGTGTCCGATATCACCGATCTGCTCGACGCGGCCATGGTGGAAAAGCTCGCGCAATTGTTCGAGAACAGCACTGCCGCCACCTGGGCAGTCAGTAATGCAGTGCGCGTGGCCAAAGCCGAGATATCGGCACAGTCAGCGGCGCCGGGCACTCTGGCGTTGCTCAAACTGCTGAATGAAGAGGACACACGCAAAGGCGTGGCCGTTGTCCTGAAAACCCTCAACGTCATTGGACGACAACTGTAATCCGCCAGAGAGGACCTCCTCATGAGCGCCAAACTCGAAACGGCAGGGAACGCCTGCACCCACTGGGACGCCAAGGCGTACCAGCAGTTCTCCCGTCTCAGGCAACGCCCGGTCAACGAATTGCTCGACCGTGTCGACCTGCACGACCCCGAACGCATTTATGACCTGGGCTGCGGCACCGGCATTGCCACGCAGGTGCTGGCCGAGCGCTGGCCGCGAGCGCAGTTGCTGGGCGTCGACAGCTCACGGCAGATGCTGGATCAGGCCCGATGTCTGCCGATCAACGCCCGCTGGCAAGAGTGCGACTTGCTCGACTGGCACCCCGAGCAACCCGCCGACCTGCTGCTCGCGGCGGCGGTGCTGCATTTCATTGGCGATCATCAACAACTGCTGCCGCGCCTGCTCGGTCATCTCAAGCCCGGTGGCTGTCTGGCAGCACATATGCCGGACTGGCGCGATGCCTTGTGGTATCGACTGATGCTCGACACCCTCGACGATGCCGGCCCGGGACACACCCCCATCGGCACACCAGAACTGCGCCGGCGCATGGCCGCGCGGCCGTTGTTGGCATTGGAGGATTACTATCGCTTGCTGGCGCCGCTGACCACGTCGCTGGACATCTGGGAAACCGAGCAACTGCAAGTGGTTGACGGCAAGTCGCCGGTGTACGACTGGATCAAGGTCTCGGCGTTGCGGCCAGTGATGCAGGCGCTGACGTCACAGGAGCAGGCGCGGTTTATCTACCACTTCCTGATGCGCGTGCATGCGTATTATCCGCCGGAGAAAAACGGGCAGACGCTGTTTCCGTTCAAGCGGATTTTCATTGTGGCCAACGTTTGAAGATCAACAGATCGCAGCCTGCGGCAGCTCCTACRRGGGAGTGCATTCCAAT
>NZ_JABULD010000294.1:0-4430 GCF_014060985.1 Pseudomonas sp. MD195_PC81_125 | reverse complement strand
CGTCGAGATCCAGCTGGTATTGGGTGTACTGGTACTTGAGCGATGGCTTCAGGAAGCCATAGGTCCAGTTCATCGGCAGGCTGACACCAGGCTTCAGGTTCAGACGGTCGCCGTTGGCGCGGGCCAGGCCAGTAACGTTATTGTCGAGGCGTGGTTCGACAGTGGTCCCGTCTTCGTTGGTGAACGTGCCATTTTTCAGATCACGATCAAACCGCACAATCTCGGTCTCGTAATCGAAATTCAACCCTTCCGGGTGATACGGCAGTTGACCATTGAAGGTGATCTGCGGCAGACGGTCATACGGAGTGATGTTCGATACGGTCGCCAGCTGGTAAGCCTGAGCGTTCAACCGCGCGGTATAGCTGTCGCCACGATAGGTGACCGAACCTTGCTGGTTGACGAAGTCAGCGCTCTTCACACCGATCTGATCGGTGGTCAGGTCCTGGAAGTAATATGGATCGCTGATTTTGGTGTAATCAACCTGAGTCATCACACGGGAGTCGAGACCGCCCTTGTGCTGCCAGTTGTACATGTAGCGATTTTTTTCGTAATCGGTCTGCTTGCTGCGATCGGTATCTTCGTCGTTCAGATACGCCGCACCGAACTGGCCTTCGCTGGACTTGGTCAGGTAACGGAACTCGCCTTCGACCAGCATGCCGCGCTTGCTCATGTAACGCGGGTACAACGTGGCATCGTAGTTCGGTGCCAGGTTGAAGTAGTACGGGGTGACCAGCATGAAGCCGGTATCGCTGCCGGTACCGATGGTCGGCGGCAGGAAACCCGATTGGCGACGATCGTCGATCGGGAAGTAGATGTACGGCGTGTACAGGATCGGAATGTCTTTGACCCGCAGTGTCACGTTGGTCGCGGTACCGAAGCCGGTGGCCGGGTTCAGGGTGATGTTGTTGCCCTTGAGCTGCCACGCGTTGCTGTTCGGTTCGCACGTGGTGTACGTGCCGTCCTTCAAGCGGATGATCGCGTTCTCGGCACGCTTGGCGTACAGCGCGTTACCGCGGATGCGCGATTTGTGCATCACGTATTCGGCGTTGTCGACCTTGGCTTCACCGGTGTCGAGCTGCACATCGGCGTGGTCGCCGACAATCAGTGCACCGTTGTCGCGAATGCGCACGTCGCCATTGAGTTCGGCGCGGCTTTCGGCCTGATAGAGGCTGGCCTCGTCGGACTCTACCTGCATGCTGCCCTGACGCAGGACCACGTCGCCGGCCAGCGTACCCACCTGATCTTCGGTGTTGTAGCGCGAGGCCTTGGCGCCGATAAAGGTCGGTGCGTCACTTTTATTCGTCTTGTCATTCATGCCAGGACGAATCGGTTCGATATAGGAACCAGAGCAGTAAGGACCGGTCTCGGCCAATTGGGCGGCGGTGAGCTTCTCGCGCGGAACCCAGTCGAGGTGACTGTAGTCTTCGCTACGGGATTTCAGGCCGCGGCCCTTGGCTTCGGTGACCAGCACAGGCTTGGCGCCGGTGTCGGCAGTGGAACCGTTCTGGGCCGGGGCTTCGCCGGCGGCGCTGACAGCGCTGCCGTCATGCACCGGACGCGGCGGCAATGCAGCTGCCGGCGTCTTGGGCGCACACGCCCAGCCACCCGTTGCCGAGACGGCGCAGTCATACTGCTCGGCGGCAACAACGAATTGACTGGCCAGAGGTTGCATAGCCAGCAGACTGCCGGTTACCAACAACGGAAATTTTTTACGAAACGCGGGGGATTTCAATGCCATCTTATTAGTCCGGGCTTCCTGCGTGCCATCTGCCCGCGGTGTGGGCCGCACGCCTCTCGATGGTCTGAAAAAGATGCTGGATAATAAAGCATGACCCGCTTGACGGCTAGCGCCGTCGGAGACCCTTGCAATGCCTGACCAAGATGTACGCTTGCAACACCTGAAAGTTTGGCTCGATGAGCAGTTGGCAATCCTGTTTGCAGATCAAGGCTGGGGCACCGTGCCCCCGGCCACGTTGACCGCGGCCAGCAGCGACGCGAGTTTCCGCCGGTATTTCCGTTGGGAAGGCGCGGGTCGCAGTTTCGTCGTGATGGACGCGCCACCGCCCCAGGAAAACTGCAAACCGTTCGTGGATATCGCCTTTTTGCTGGCGAAATCCGGAATTAACGTGCCGAAAATTTATGCAGAAGACCTCGAACGCGGTTTTCTTTTGCTCAATGACCTGGGCAACAAGACCTATCTCGACGTAATCGACGGCGAAAATGCCGATGCTTTGTTCAGCGATGCCCTGCAGGCGCTGTTGGCTTTTCAGCAATTACCGATGGTCGCACCGCTGCCGAGCTACGATGTCGCGCTGCTGCGCCGTGAGCTGGAATTGTTCCCCGAGTGGTACGTGAAACGCGAACTCGGCATCGAGTTCGACGCAGCACAGCAGCAACAATGGCAGTCCGTCAGCGAACTGCTGATCGACAGCGCACTGGCCCAGCCGAAAGTTCTGGTGCACCGCGACTACATGCCGCGCAATCTGATGCTCAGCGAGCCGAATCCCGGTGTGCTGGACTTTCAGGATGCGGTCTACGGCCCCGTCACCTACGACGTCACCTGCCTGTTCAAAGACGCCTTCCTCAGTTGGCCTGAAGAGCGCGTGCGCGGCTGGCTGGAAAGTTATTGGCAGCAAGCCTCGGCGCTGGACATTCCGGTGCAGGCCGATTTCGAAGACTTCCTGCGTGCCAGCGACCTGATGGGCGTACAGCGGCACCTGAAAGTCATCGGTATCTTCGCCCGCATCTGCCATCGCGATGGCAAACCGCGCTACCTGGCCGACGTGCCGCGTTTCTTCGCCTATATAGAAGCGGTGATTGCGCGTCGTCCTGAACTGGCGGATCTGCAGGCATTGCTCGCCAGTCTGCGTGGTGGAGCGATCGCATGAAGGCGATGATACTGGCAGCAGGCAAGGGCGAGCGCATGCGCCCCCTGACCCTGACCACCCCGAAACCGCTGGTGCGTGCCGGCGGCGTGCCGTTGATCGAATACCACCTGCGGGCGCTGGCGGCGGCCGGTTTCAGTGAAATCGTGATCAACCATGCCTGGCTCGGTCAGCAGATCGAGGATTACCTGGGCGACGGTTCGCAGTTTGGCGTGAGCATCCAGTACTCGCCGGAAGGCGAGCCGCTGGAAACCGGCGGCGGGATTTTCCGCGCTTTGCCGTTGCTTGGTGACGACGCCTTTTTGGTGGTCAACGGCGATATCTGGACCGACTACGACTTCAGCGTACTGCACCAACCGATCAACGGTCTGGCGCATCTGGTGCTGGCGGACAACCCGGCCCACCACCCGCAAGGCGATTTCATCTTGACCGACGGTCAGGTGATAGATGGCCAACCGGACGCGGCAACCCTGACCTACAGCGGCATCGCCGTCCTGCATCCGCAGTTGTTCGATGGTTGCGCGGACGGCGCATTCAAGCTTGCACCGTTGCTGCGCATAGCCATGGCAAACGGGCAGGTCAGCGGTGAACGTCTGAAAGGCCATTGGGTGGATGTCGGCACGCATGAGCGTCTGGCCGAAGCTGAAGCATTGATAGAAGCGAGTCGTTGATATGTTGTGGCCAGGGACTCTGATTGGAGCCGGAGCGGGTTTTGCGATCGCCAGCATTCCGGGGGCCATGCTTGGGGCATTGTTGGGACAGGCGCTGGATCGGCGCCTGCACTTGCAAAGCTGGGGGCATCTGCGGGAAAAGCTCGGCGGGCGGCCGATGTTGCGCAACGACGAACTGTTGTTCGTGCTGCTCGGGCGTCTGGCCAAGAGTGACGGGCGGGTGACGGACGGCCATATCCAGCAGGCGCGAAACGAAATGAACGCGTTGGAAATGAGCGAGCCGGCGCGGCGGCGGGCGATTGCTGCGTTCAATCGCGGCAAGTCCGGCGGTGACCGCCTGCGCGGTTATCTGCGGCGCCTGAGTGCTCAGCCGCATGCCGCCGAAGGCGTGTTGCGTGCCTGCTGGCGGATGGTCTGGGCCGACGGTCGTGCGGGCGTCAGCGAGCGTGAATTATTGGCGCAGTGGGGCAAGTGGCTGGGCTGGACGACGCACCAGATCCAGGCGCTGGCCAATGATTACGAGCCGAATAAACGGCCGATTGTCAGTGCGGCGGTGAGTTATCAGGAAGCGATGCGCCTGCTCGGCGTGTCGGCGACCAGCGAGCCGGCACAGATCAAGCGCGCCTATCGACGGCTGCTCAGTCGTCATCACCCGGACAAGATCGCCGGCAGCGGCGCGACGCCTGAGCAGGTGCGCGAGGCGACCGAGAAAACCCGTGAGTTGCACAACGCGTTTACCCTGATTCGGGCGCGGCGGGATTTTCGCTGATCGTTGCCGTTAAATATGGGTTGGCTGAAATGGCCTCATCGCGAGCAGGCTCGCTCCCACAGTTGAATGCATTCCGTCTGTAGGAATGCGATCAGTGTGGGAGCG
>NZ_JABULD010000564.1:0-4425 GCF_014060985.1 Pseudomonas sp. MD195_PC81_125 | reverse complement strand
CTGCACCGTTCTATGCAGGAGCTGCCGCAGGCTGCGATCTTTTGCTTTACAGGCGGTATCAGCGGCTAGCTTGCAGCGCCCGGGCCATTTGCAGATGGCTTTGCAGTTTTTGGCAGTGTCTCGTCGGCAAAAGCCTTGATTTCCGGCAGATCGGTCGACTGCGCTTCCTGCTGGATCTGCTGGATGGCCTCTTCGGTCGCTTTCACCTGACTGGCGGCGTAGGCCTGGTCAAAGGTTTCACCGTCCTTGACCTGCGGGATCATGCTCTTGGCCTTGTCGGCGATTTCTTCACGGGGTGCGACCGGCAAATCGAGTTTCTTGGCGATCTTCGCCAGATGCTGGTTGGCCGTGGTGCGGTCATTGATCACCACGATGGTGTAAACCTTGACCTCTTTGGATTCGGATTTCTGGTGCGCCAGGCGGCTGGCTTCGATGTCGGCCATGCCTTTGGCAGATGCATCGTTGATGAAGTCGGCAGGCGACTGGGCGAAAGCCGTGCCAGCGAACAAACCCAACAGGGTGGCAACACTTAAATGACGTATCTGGGTGGCCATCCGGCTCATGGTCGCGCCCTCCTATCTCTGCAAATTCAAGCGGGGGCTTGCGCCCCCGCCTCTCAATCAAAACAACCTCGCCGACTACTTCGACTTCTGAGCTGGCTTGCGGCCCATTTCGGCTTTCGCAGGCTCTTTGTCGACTGTCGTGGTGGTGGTTTTCCCACCTTTGCGACCGGCCTCAGAGGCCTTCGTTCGATCGTTCGCGAAGTTTCCCGAGTTGGAGTTTCTTGAATTAGGCATGATTCTCTTCCTCTTGGTGTTGATCGTTGGCGAGCAGGTGCCCGCCTAGATTGAGAATTGCCGGGCTGCCAAAGGTTTAGAAAAGTTGCCTGCGCCGCGACGAACGGCGCGCACCGGTTCAGATATCAACCAGCCGATGATTGAGGCGTTTGGCGGCGTACATCGCCTGGTCGGCATGCCGGAACAGTTGCTGCTCCTCGCTGCCATGTTCGGGATAACGGGCCACGCCGATGCTTGGCTCGATATGCAGGTTGTGACCGTCCAGACGCATGGGTTGCACGAGCACCTGGCGGATTTTCTCGGCCACGCTGTCGGCGTCTTCAGCGGCGTGGATACTGTGCAGCAGCACCACGAATTCGTCGCCACCAATGCGCGCCACGGTATCGGTATCGCGCACGCAGCCCTTGAGCCGACTCGCCACGGTTTGCAACAGCATGTCGCCGACCGCGTGGCCAAAGGTGTCGTTGACCTGTTTGAAGCGATCCAGATCGACGTACAGCAACGCCATGCTTCCCGACGCATCCCGGGCGCCGGCCAGTGCAGCCTTGAGACGGTCTTTGAGTAATCCGCGATTGGGCAACTGGGTCAATTGATCGTACTGCGCCATGCGCTTGAGCCGTGCGTACAGTTGCTGACGCTCAATGGCGGTGGCGACCTGGGCGCAGACGTATTGCAGCAGTTCCTTGTCCTGTTCGGTGTAACGTTCGCCGCCCGGCAGGCTTTTGACGATCAACGCACCGATGGTGCCGTTTTTCGAATTCAGCGGCACACCAAGCCAGCACGGTGAATCCTGCCCCGCCACCAGCGCCGCGAAATCGGATGAGGCGTCGGGGTTGTCGGGCGTCAGCAGAATCGGCTGACCGCTGCGGATGACTTGGGCACACAAACGCCCGGTGACGGTGCCCGGTTGCTCGGGCTGCGATTCGAGGTCATCAACGTGATAGGGAAAATTCAGCTGCGCACCGTGCTCGTCGTACAGCGCCACGGAAAAATTCAGCGCCGGCAGCCATTCACCGATGATCAAGTGAATGCGTTTGAACAGCGCCAGCAAGTCTTCGGCGACATGCGCCGCTTCGGAAATGGCATACAGCGCAGCCTGACGCGATTCCGCCTGCTTGCGCTCGGTGATGTCGCGGGCCACGGCGATGCGCAGCTGATCGACCTCCGACCAGCGCGCCGACCACAGTATGTTCGCGATGCGCCCATCTTTGCGCACGTAGCGGTTTTCAAAGTTGTGTTTCGGTTCACCGCCCATGATGTCACTGGCCGCTGTCAGGGTGCGCTGGCGGTCGGCCGGATGCACCAGCTCGATCATCGGCCGGCCGATCAACTCGTCAGGCGTATAACCGAAAATGCGCTCGCAGGCGGCACTGACAAAAACGAAACGGCCCTGCCTGTCTACCGCACAGACGGCATCCAGCAACAGGTCCATATAACTCGCCAACGGCGCGGAGTTTCGGCTTTCCATGGTTCAGCGTGGGTGTCCGGACAATGCAGCACTGTTCAACCATCCTTGCCCTTGATCAAGCATCCCTGCACACAATTTCAAGCCTTGTTCGGCAGCAATCCCGGTAGTGCGTGCATCAGTGCGTTTATGGCAAAACCGATAAACATCACGCCACATAAACGCGTGATCATCAGCTCGTGGCGCTGATACAGCGTGCGTACGCGACGGGCGCCAACCACGCCGATCAGAATAGCGTAGGCCAGCAAACCGCCAAGAAAGCTCAGGGCGATCAGCGCCGGCAGCATCGACCAGTTGAGCAGTTCGGCACGACTCGACAGCAACGCGGTAAACGTTGCCACCGCCACCGGGTAGGCCTTGGGATTGGTCAAACCAAACAGGATTCCGTGCCAGAACGGCTGACGCGCAGCGCCCTGCGGCTGATCATCGCTGCGCCGTTGGGCCCGCACTGCGCGCCAGCCAAGCCAGAACAGGTACAAGCCGCTGAGTACGCCGAGCACGTCAAAGGCCGTGCTGCCGATTTCCCGGGCGCCGACGATGGCGATCAGCGCGGTACTGCACCAGACCACATCACCAAGCAAATGCCCGCAAAGAAATCCCGCCCCGGCCCGACGCCCGTGTGCCGCGCCGATGCCGAACACCGCCAGAACGCCCGGCCCGGGTGTGATGCCGTAAATGAAACCAGAAGCCAGAACGGCCATTAGCAGCGATGGAGTCATGAAAAACCTGCTGTCGCCAGTACAAATGATGGCCAGTCTATATCAGCCTGGGACGCCTGATCATGACTCGTCGTAAAAACGCATCCCCGAGTACGGTTTCAAGCGACAGGCTGCCAGTCGCGAGGCCAGATCGCCGACGTGCGCTTCGAGCTTGTGGCCATCAGGATCAAGGAAGTAGAACGAAGCACCTTCGCTGCGGTTGTCACGCCACTCCCGCACGTTCGCCGCTTTTAGCGTTTGCACGAACAACGCAAAATTCGCCTCAGCCAGGCTGAACGCGTAATGCGTGTAGTCGACGGACGGCTCGCCGCGGCGCTGCGCATCCAGCGACAGGCACAGCCACAGCCCGGGCAGCGACAGATAGGCCCCGGCGTCCCACGTGGCTTCTACACGCAGATTCAGCACGTCACGGTAGAACGCCAGACTGCGTGGCAAGTCGCTGACCGCAAGGGTCAGGTGATTGAGGCTGGTGAGCATCGGGATCAGTAACCTCTGAGGTCTTCGGGGACGGCGTACTGCTGGCCATCGTACGTCAGGGTGACCTGCTTTTTCTTCAACTCGGTGGTTTTCGATACGCACTGATTGCCAGATTGGGTGTTTTTCATTTTGCTGCCACTGGTGGTGACGATCAGATCGGCAAAACCATGGTGCACCGCAGGCCCGATCTCGACGGTGCGGCGGATTTTTCGGTTATAGCCCTCACACTTGCTGGTGAATTCACCGTGGTTCTTGTACACCACCAGCCCTTCGAGCACCGGACGCAGTTCGTCGCCCTCGCGCACATACAGCGCCAGATCGGTTTTTTCGTAGGGAACAGCGTGGGAATTGTGCGCAAATTTCGCGCGCAGCCCAAAAGCCCGGATGTCCGGCGTCAAACGGTAGCGCGCCGTATCGATGCGTACATCCTCCAGACGCACGGCATCGGAGTTGTACGCGCCCGGTTTATGGTAAGTGGCGATGGGTTTGGCGTTGCTCGCATTGAGGAGCGCCAGCTCCAGATCGAACGCCCCGGCATCGTCGCCACCGGAGTCGGCGAGGTAGGTGGATTTGACCGAAATCGCCTGACTCGGAAATGCCGGCCAGACGTTGCAACGCGACATGGATTTACCGTCGAAACTCTGGGTGGTGCAGGCTGCGTGGGCCTGGGTGGTGATGGCCAGCAAACCGAGGGCGAGCAGGAGTCTGGTGGGGTTGAGCATGGTTCTTCCTTGATAGCTGTTGTGTATGGCTGGCGGGTTACAGGCCTTGGAAACCGTTTGGCAAAACGTAGGATTTTCCGTCGTAGTGCAATGTTGTCAAAACGGGTTGGTTGTCAGTGGTTTCAGTTTTACATGCGTCTCCCGTCCCCACACTTGTTGTGTCTTTCTCCAAGGTTTTGACAATCAGATCTGCATAGCCGTGAGAGCTCGTTTTAGCGATTTCTACTGTTCTTGAAATCTCATAT
>NZ_JABULD010000343.1:0-15698 GCF_014060985.1 Pseudomonas sp. MD195_PC81_125 | reverse complement strand
GATCTTTTTGATCTTGCTCCTTGAAAAGCAAAAGATCGCACCTGCGGCAGCTCCTACAGGGTTAGCGGGGTGCCGGGTGGGTGGCTTGTATATTTTTTGAGCTGTGATAGTGTCCGAACACGCCTCAACCCATCGAGGCCTGGTGAAAACCCCGTCTTTTTTTGGCGGGGTTTTGCTTTTTTTGTGTGCAGAAGAAAGGAGTCTGCCCGGATCATGACCGCACCTTCCATCACCCTTACCCGTCTGGACGTACAACGTCTGGAGCGCCTGATCGACAACCTGAACGAGAAAGACCAGGCTGCGCCGGGCGTGATCGCGCTGCAAACCGAACTGGACCGCGCCGATACACTGGTCGGCCACGATGAAGTGCCCGCTGATGTCGTGACGATGAATTCCCGCGTGCACTGCCGCGAAGAAGGCAGCGGCAAGGATTATCACCTGACGCTGGTCTATCCCAAGGATGCCAATGCTGACGAAGGCAAGATCTCGATCCTCGCACCGGTCGGCAGCGCGCTGCTGGGCCTGAAGGTCGGTCAGCACATCGACTGGCCCGCGCCGGGTGGCAAGACCCTGAAACTGACTTTGCTGGAAGTCGAGTCGCAACCGGCCAACGGCGGTGATTTCCGCGAGTGACCCCGCCTCAGATCTGTTCGAGCGCCTCGTTCAGGGCGCGCTCCAGGTCGGCCTTGTAGCGCAAATACAGATTGCTTGAACTCTGCCCGTCACCAAGCAGGCCCGAGAGGTCCAGGTCGGTGATGTAGCAGCGATAGCGCTCGGTTTCGCGGCGCTGTTCGACGATCTCCCGGGCGACCACGCTAAACAGCTGGTCGCCATGTTCGAGCTCGCTGAATTCTCGTTGATTGCAATACAGGGTGACCTGCACTTCGCCCGGTGCGGCTTTGCCAATGATTGCCTGCACATCGTAGAACGGTTTGTTCACCGGGGTTTGCGGCGCCGGCCGTGCTTCGACCCGGCGCGCGCGCCCCGGGCCTGAAGGCAATAACTGGTAATACAAGGTTTCGAGGCTGATCGCCGGGCTGCCGTCCATCGGCAACAGTGCTTCTCGCCGGTACTGGATCGATTGCAGGAATCGCTGCAGCGGCACCAGCAGGCTCTGTTCATCGTGGTACGGCAGATGCTGTTGCCACAGCGCGTTGAACTCATCCAGCACGTACAACTCGGCCTGTTGTTCGGTAATCCGGTAGAACACCTGAATCGCCTCCGGCTGGCCCATGGGCAGAATCAGCGCGAGGTCATGATCCTCCAGCGCCATCGGATCCAGGTGCAGCGGGCTATAGCGCGGCTGTTCTTCACCCAGATAATCGAGCAGCGCCGGCAGGGTGGCGAGCGCGACATGATTGACCTGGCCCGGCACCAGTTCCAGCACGTGATAGTGCTGTTGCACCTGAATCAGGTAGCGGTGGTTGAGCTCGCTGAGCAGCAGAGTCTGCGCAGTATCGATGACTTCTTCGACGCGCCGGGCAATGAACTGTGCGCGGTTGTGGCAGAAGCAGCGCACTTTCAATGACGGCTGCTGCGGGCCGCGCGGCAGGTTGTTGAGGTAGTCGCGCAGGCAATCGAGCAATGCGTGGGGACCGTCGAAGCGGTTGACCAGCACTTCGTTCCAGCTGTTGAGCGTGACCTGATCGAGGGTCAATACAAGGTTTTCGCGCACCCCGGCGTAACTCAACGAATCGGTGCGCTCGGTGGTCATCAGGATGTTCAGGTCGCGATGATGCTTGAGCGGGTCGACACCGACGTTGACCAGTATCAGCACCTCGCTCGGCATCGCGGCGCGCAGCAGCGGCTCTTCTGCAACGGTTGGCAGGGGCAGGGCGATGCACTGCTGCAGGCTGCCGAGCAAGTTGAACAACTCGAACTCGCTCATGTCGCTGGTGCCGGGATGAAGGGCCAGGCGCGTGCTGCTGTCGATCACGCCGTTGCGATGGCACCAGGTCAGCAGCTCGAGCAACTCGCGGCTGCGCTTGATCGGCGCAAAGTGCTCCCATTCCAGGGCGTTCAGGCTGCCGTTGTACAAGCCCCACTGGGTTTGCCCGGGCTCTTTCTTGTTCGGCGACTGCACCAGGGTCAAGGTGTCTTCGGCGAGGTCCGGGGCGATGCGGGGATTGATGAATTCGACCTTGTCGGCCTTGCGCTCGAACGCGGCGTACAGACGACGGCCAAGCACGTTCAGGTCGCGCTTGTTGATCAGGCTGACGGTCTGTTCGCTGCGGGCAAACTGGGTCAGGAAGCGGTAGCTGTAATTCAGCTCATTGACCAGGGCGCGGCGTTCAGCGCTGACCTGGCGGACTTTCCACTGGCTGCGGCTGTCGAGCAAGGCCAGTTGGCGCTGATCCCAATGCCATTCGTGCGCCAGGCGCTCCAGCAGCGAGCGCTGCCAGCTCTGGGTGCGGCTGCTGCCAGTGAGCTTGCGGTTGACCTTGAGGTACAACGCGCGTCGTACCAGCTCCAGCCGCTCCGGCTCGTTGCGGGCGGTCAGGTACTCTTCGATGCGTCGGTACACGACCATGTACGGATCCAGCTCATCCAGATCCAGTTGATTGGCAAACACGGCCTGCTTGTAACGCAGGCTCAAGCACTGCACTTTCGGGTGTTCGCTGGCGTAGACCTCGGTCAGCAACAATTTGAGTACCGATTTGTAGGGCGACTCAATGCCCTTGAACAGTTGCCACAGGCCGGCGCCGATGAACTCGCCCGGCGGAATCGTCGCCAAATGCCCGAGATCCAGCGTCTCGTCGGCGCGGATGAAGCGCTTGGACAGCAAAGTGTGGGTGTACAAGTCGTACGCACTTTCTTCGTAGACCGGCACCAGCCACCAGATCGGCGTGCGTCCGCCCAGCCAGATCGCGGTGCGATAAAACTCGTCCAGCAGCAGATAGTGCTGAGTGCTGCCGCAATTTTCGGAGCTGAGCTGGCTGTCGCGTTCGCCTGTGACGAAACGCACCGGGTCGATCAGAAAGAAGTGCGCCTCGGCGCCCTGGGTCGCGGCCCAGGCTTCGAGCAGCTGGCATTTTTTGCGCAGCTCGGCGATCTCGCTTTCGCCCAGATCCGGCGCATGGCAGACCCACACGTCCATGTCGCTCTGATCGGCCTGGGCCAGGGTGCCGAGGCTGCCCATCAGGAACAGCCCGTGAATCGGCCGTGGCGGGTTGCTGCCGTGGCGTGGTTTGTAGGAGAACGAGCGAGTCAGGCGTTGTGCTTCGGCGAGGGCGATGGCGTCCGGTTCATAGTTGGACAGCCCGGCTGGCGTGCTGCCGGAAACATAGCCCGGCAGCAGCGGATGATTGACGTGGAAGAACAGCGGCAGCAGGGTCAGCACGCCTTGCTGGCGGGTCGACAGCCCTTCGAGTGCCCGGCCAAGGCGACCTTCATTGAGCTTGAGAAAACGCGCGCGCAGCTGGCTGAGTACCTTGCGGTCGATGCCTTCGTCCAGATCGGGGCGGATTTCATGGGTGCGCGTCATGTCAGCTCAAACCGGCTCGTGGGCTCGGACGAAGAGGGTCTCGGAATGGGAGGCAGTTTAGCCTTTGCACGGCGGGACTTTTAAGCTGAATTTGTTTTTTGACGCCAGATTTTTAGCGCGAGGGCCAGGCAGGCCCCGCGGAAATCCCGTGGCAGGAGTTCCCGTGGGCAAAAGAAGGGGGAATCAGGCGGTTTCCTGCTCTCTCAGAATGGTCAGCACGGTTTGCACATTTTGCGCGGCATCGCGACCCAGGCTGGTCAGATACCCGCCATCGGGCTGGTCGGTGAGTTCTTTTTCGAAGAGGCGTTTGGCGGCGGCAATGTGTTTCGGGGCAGCGGTCTGATGAATTTTCAAACCTTCCTGGGAACTGTCCAGGTTGAAGAGTGCGAGGACTTCCAGTTCGGCAACCAACTCAGGGGTAAGCGACATAAGGACTCCAGACTTTCTAGGAATTGGACGACAGCGTCCCTAAGGTGAACCCGCTTTTGCGGCATGTCCAGTGCTCAGATCAGGGATTTTGTCTTGAGGCGGATTCCAGTGTAGTCGGGGCCGGAGAGATGGCTGGATGGATGGGTGACAAATTGTGTGGGAGTGAGCCTGCTCGCGAAAGCGGTGTGTCATATAGCGTTGTTTTTGCTGATACACGGCATTCGCGAGCAGGCTCGCTCCCACAAGGGGCTGTGTTTTGCTTACTGCTTTTCCGCTGGCAACTCTGGTAGCGCGCGCAGTGCGGTTTCATACCACTCGGTATTGAACGCGCGGTCTTCGTCGAGCATCGCGTCAATCTCATAGGCCAGCACGTGCGCCATCAGGTTGAGGATCTCTTCGCGCTCGACACCCACCAGGGTCAACTTGTTGAAGGTCGCCTTGGCAGCTGGCGGGTTGTCGCTTTCGATCTGGTTCTCGATGGCTTCGATCAACGTCGCCTCGGTGAACTCTTCTTCGTCGTTGTCGATGTCTGTCGGCTCGCTCATGGCAGGCTCCTCAAGGAAAGGCGCCAGTTTACCCGCATTCAGCGGCGTGATGCTGCTGGCAGGATCGTGACGGGCGATCTATAAACAGTGCCTGCCCACCCCGCACGGCCTGGAGGCTATGTGATGTTCAAGCTCTATGGATTCGCTGTCAGCAACTACTACAACATGGTCAAACTGGCGCTGTTGGAAAAAGGCCTGGCGTTCGAAGAAGTCACCTTCTACCCGACGCAGACCCCGGAGTCGCTGGCGATCAGCCCGCGCGGCAAAGTGCCGGTACTCGGCGTCGATGCCGGATTTATTAACGAAACCGCGATCATCCTCGAATACCTTGAGCAGACCCAGAAAGGCACGCCGCTGCTGCCGAGCGATCCATTCGAGCGAGCGCAGGTGTTGGCGATTGCCAAGGAAATCGAGCTGTACATCGAGCTGCCGGGGCGCGCCTGTTATGGCGAGGCGTTCTTCGGCGCGACGGTGCCGGACGCGATCAAGGAGAAAACCAAAGCGGAGCTGTTGCTGGGTTTTGCGGCGCTGGGCCGACACGGCAAGTTCGCGCCGTACGTGGCGGGCGACAGCCTGAGCATTGCGGATCTGTACTTTCTGTACAGCGTGCCGCTGGCCTGTGCGGTCGGGCAAAAACTGTTCGGGATCGATTGGCTGGCGGAGATGCCGAAAGCCAAGGCGCTGCTGGAGCAGCTTGAGCAGAATCCGCATGTGCAGAAGATTGCTGCGGACAAAGAGGCGGCGATGCCGGCGTTTTTGGCGATGATCGCTGCCAAGAAGTGATATTGCGGCGTTTGTAAATAGGTAATCGCTGGCAAGCCCGCTCCCACAGGTCTTTGGGCCGAACACAAAATCGTGTTCCAACAAAGAACCCTGTGGGAGCGGGCTTGCCCGCGATGCTTTTAGCGGCTTGCGATCAACGTCTGACCGCGAACCACCGCTGCCTTGACCTGCGCCGGCGCAGTCCCGCCGATGTGGTCACGGGCATTCACCGAGCCTTCCAGCGTCAGTACGGCAAACACGTCCTGCTCGATCTGGTCGCTGAACTGGCGCAGTTCCTCCAGGCTCATCTCGGCCAGATCCTTGCCGGTATCCACACCGTATTTCACCGCGTGACCGACGATTTCGTGGCAATCACGGAACGGCAGGCCACGGCGTACCAGGTAGTCCGCCAGGTCGGTGGCGGTGGAGAAACCGCGCAGGGCCGCTTCACGCATGATCGCGTGTTTCGGCTTGATCGCCGGGATCATGTCGGCAAAGGCGCGCAGCGAATCGCGCAGGGTGTCGGCGGCGTCGAACAGCGGTTCCTTGTCTTCCTGATTGTCCTTGTTGTAGGCCAATGGCTGGCCTTTCATCAGGGTCAGCAGGCCCATCAGCGCGCCGAATACCCGGCCGGTCTTGCCGCGTACCAGCTCCGGCACGTCCGGGTTTTTCTTTTGCGGCATGATCGAGCTGCCGGTGCAGAAACGATCCGGCAGATCGATGAACTGAAATTGCGCGCTGGTCCACAGCACCAGCTCTTCGGAGAAGCGCGACAGGTGCATCATCGCGATGCTCGCGGCCGAGCAGAATTCGATGGCGAAGTCGCGATCGGAAACGTTGTCCAGCGAGTTACCGCCGACGGCATCGAAACCCAGCAGTTGCGCGGTGTATTCGCGGTCGATCGGGTAGGTGGTGCCGGCCAGCGCAGCGCTGCCCAGCGGCATGCGGTTGGTGCGCTTGCGGCAGTCGACCAGACGCTCGTAGTCGCGGCTGAGCATTTCGAACCAGGCCAGCATGTGGTGGCCGAAGGTCACCGGTTGTGCGGTCTGCAGGTGAGTGAAGCCGGGCATGATGCTCGCCGCTTCACGGTCGGCCTGCTCCAGCAGGCCTTTTTGCAGGCGAGTGATTTCGGCCAGGATCAGGTCGATTTCGTCACGCAGCCACAGGCGGATGTCGGTGGCGACCTGATCGTTACGGCTGCGCCCGGTGTGCAGTTTCTTGCCGGTGATGCCGATGCGGTCAGTCAGGCGCGCTTCGATGTTCATGTGCACGTCTTCGAGGTCGACGCGCCAGTCGAACTGGCCGGCCTCGATTTCGCCCTGGATGGTCTGCAGGCCATCGATGATGCTGTCGCGCTCGGCATCCGTCAGCACGCCGACCTTGGCCAGCATGGTGGCGTGGGCGATCGAGCCCATGATGTCGTGGCGATACAGGCGCTGGTCGAAAGTGACGGAGGCGGTGAAGCGGGCGACGAAGGCGTCGACGGGTTCACTGAAGCGGCCGCCCCAGGACTGATTGGTCTTGTCAGTGCTCATGAATTCGCTCGTATCGGCTTGGAGAAAGAAGGCGTGAAACGCTGGCGCGGATAATAACAGGGTTGCCAATCCTGTCGCTGACACCGGTCGATACGTTTTTTTCTCATCTGCTCGTTCATAGTCGGCGCCGTCTGCAAGGGATTTGCGCAAGGATATTTTTCGATTGAGCAATATCGGCCCGGCAAGCGTCTACAGTTGGACATAAGGGTCGGCGCGACTGCAGATCGCGCTAAGGTCTGGACGCCGACTATAAGAAGAGGGGGTGGGTGGATTTGTCCTTTGGCATACCCCGTGAAAAACGCAGAAAACAGCGGGCTTTGAGCAGTACGACCCGGACACTGGCAAATATTGCTGGCCGACGTACGGCACTTTTTGGCGCTCGGGCTAGTCTTAGCGTGGATCGCGGTGACGGACGTCACTTCACCTGTCTACGCTATCCTTGTGCGAGACTCACGCAGGAATCCAGCGCAATATGAATGTCCTGATCGTTGATGACGAACCACTGGCTCGCGAGCGCCTCAGCCGAATGGTGAGCGAGCTCGAGGGTTATACAGTTCTGGAGCCCAGCGCCACGAATGGCGAAGAGGCGTTGGCGCTGATCGACAGCCACAAGCCGGATATCGTGCTGCTCGATATCCGCATGCCGGGCCTCGATGGCCTGCAGGTGGCTGCCCGTCTGTGCGAGCGTGAAACGCCGCCGGCCGTGGTGTTTTGCACCAGCCCCGATGAATTTGCCGTGGAAGCCCTGCAGGCCAGCGCCGTGGGCTATGTGGTGAAACCCGTGCGAACCGAACATCTGCATGACGCCCTGAAGCGGGCTGAACGTCCCAACCGGGCGCAACTTTCGGCCCTGACCCGGCCTGCCGCCGAAAGCGGCAACGGCCCGCGCAGTCATATCAGCGCCCGAACCCGAAAAGGCATCGAACTGATCCCGCTGGATCAGGTGGTCTATTTCATTGCTGATCACAAGTACGTGACCCTGCGCCATGAAAGTGGCGAGGTGCTGCTGGACGAGCCGCTCAAGGCCCTCGAAGACGAATTCGGCGAGCGTTTCGTGCGCATCCACCGTAACGCGCTGGTCGCCCGCGACCGTATCGAGCGTCTGCAACGCACGCCGCTGGGGCATTTCCAGCTATTTCTCAAAGGCCTCAATGGTGATGCGCTGATCGTCAGCCGGCGGCATGTGGCCGGTGTGCGCAAGATGATGCAGGGCCTCTGACCCGGTCTTCGCGCGCGGTTGCACTTTCTTCTGCCGGGCATTGCAGGCCAGGGAGGCCACGCCGTTTCTGATTCAAGTCAAAGTGGATTTGGCTGAGCTGTTATTATCCGTCGTATCTATTCAGTACGGATTGATCCATGTCCTCTCGCGAAATCCGCATCGCCACCCGTAAAAGTGCGCTGGCCCTCTGGCAGGCCGAATACGTCAAAGCCCGTCTTGAGGAGGCCCATCCGGGTTTGCTGGTGACGCTGGTGCCCATGGTCAGTCGCGGCGACAAGCTGCTCGACTCACCGCTGTCGAAAATCGGTGGCAAGGGGCTGTTCGTCAAGGAACTGGAAACCGCGCTGCTGGAAAACGAAGCCGACATCGCTGTGCACTCGATGAAAGACGTGCCGATGGACTTCCCCGAAGGCCTGGGGCTGTTCTGCATCTGCGAACGTGAAGACCCGCGTGATGCCTTCGTTTCCAATACCTATCAAAGCCTGGATGCGCTGCCTGCCGGCGCTGTCGTCGGCACTTCCAGCCTGCGTCGTCAGGCGCAACTGTTGACCCGTCGCCCGGATCTGGAAATCCGCTTCTTGCGCGGTAACGTCAACACCCGTCTGGCCAAGCTCGATGCCGGCGAGTACGACGCGATCATTCTCGCGGCAGCCGGCCTGATTCGTCTCGGTTTCGAAGACCGCATCACCTCGGCGATCAGTGTCGACGACAGTCTGCCGGCCGGTGGGCAGGGCGCGGTCGGCATCGAATGTCGTAGCGCCGATACGCAAATCCACGCCTTGCTCGCACCGCTGCACCATGCCGATACCGCTTCGCGCGTGACCGCTGAACGTGCTCTGAACAAACATCTGAATGGCGGCTGCCAAGTGCCGATCGCCTGCTACGCCGTGCTTGAGGGTGAGCAATTGTGGCTACGTGGCCTGGTGGGCGAGCCGAGCGGTGGCAAGCTGCTCAGCGCCCAGGCCCGTGCGTCGCGCGCCGATGCCGAAACACTGGGTGTGAAGGTCGCTGAAGACCTGCTCAGTCAGGGTGCCGACGAGATTCTCAAAGCGGTGTATGGCGAGGCAGGTCACGAGTGACTGCGTGGCGCCTGCTGCTGACGCGTCCTGCAGATGACTGCGCGGCGCTGGCCGGGGTGTTGGCCGCAGAAGGTTTTTTCAGCAGTTGCCTGCCGCTTCTGGACATCGTGCCGCTGCCAGTCTCTGACAAGATACGTCGGGCACTGGCGCAACTGTCGGGCTGCAGCGCAATTATCGTGGTCAGCAAACCGGCGGCGCGGATTGCGCTTGATCTGCTGGACGCTCATGGGCCTGGGTCGTTGTCGATGCCGTGGTTCAGCGTCGGCGCGGCGACCGCGCAGATTCTTCGCGATCACGGTCTCGACGTACACTTTCCTGCCGACGGCGATGACAGCGAAGCTCTGCTGCAATTGCCGCGTCTGCGCGAAGCGGTCAGCGGGGCCGACGCGCAGGTGCTGATCCTGCGCGGGGAGGGCGGTCGCGAGTTGCTCGCCGAGCGCCTGCGTGCGCTAGGTGCTAGTGTCGAGTATCTGGAGTTGTACAGGCGTGACCTGCCAGCCTATGCCCCGGATGAACTGCCACGACGGATCGAAGCGGAACGCTTGAACGGGCTGGTGGTCAGCAGTGGACAGGGTTTCGAGCACCTGTGCCAACTGGCCGGCGCTGCCTGGCCGGCGATTGCGCAGTTGCCGTTGTTTGTGCCAAGCCCAAGGGTCGCCGAGCTGGCACGTGCCGCCGGGGCCCAAACAGTTGTGGATTGCCGTGGCGCGAGTGCTGCGGCTTTGCTGACGGCGTTACGGGAGCATCCCGTGCCCGTTCTCTAATGCAAAGGATGGATACGTGAGCGAAACAGCCTTGCCTAAAGATGATGTCCAGCCTGTGATCGATGCCCAGGTTGAAACGCCACCGCCGGCCCAAGCGCCGCGCCGAGGCAACGGCCTGGCCATTGTCGCCCTGTTGCTCGGCGCTGCCGGCGTGGCGATCGGTGGCTGGGGGTGTCTGGCAGGTGCGTCACCTGCAGACCAACACTGCGCAGCAGTCCGGCCAGGTGCAGGCGTTGAACGATCAGGCGCAGAGCCTCAAGCTCAACGAACAGCGCCTGACCGAGCGCCTCGCGCAACTGCCCGGTGCCGATGAACTCGCCGAGCGCCAGCGTCTGGTGACGCAACTGCAGGGTGATCAGCAACGCCTCAATCAGCGCCTGGAAACCGTCCTCGGTGCCAGCCGCAAGGACTGGCGTCTGGCCGAGGCCGAGCATCTGCTGCGACTGGCCAGCCTGCGTCTTTCGGCCTTGCAGGACATCAGCAGCGCGCAGGCGCTGGTGCAGGGCGCTGACGAAATTCTCCGTGAGCAGAATGATCCGGGATCGTTCGCCGCCCGCGAGCAAGTGGCGAAAACCCTCGTCGCGCTGCGCAGCACCGAACAGCCGGATCGCACCGGCCTGTTTCTGCGCATTGGTGCCTTGCGTGACCAGGTCATCGAACTGACCGAACTGGCCCCGGAGTACAAGGATCGTGGCGAGTCACTGCTGGGCCTGACCGCTGACGGCGATGGTGCCAGTCGCTGGGCGCAGTGGTGGGATCAGGTGTCGCGTTACATCCGCATCGATTTCAATGCCGACAAGAACGTGAAGCCACTGCTGGCCGGGCAAAGCCTGAGTCAGGTGCGTCTGGCCCTGAGCCTGGCGCTGGAGCAGGCGCAATGGGCGGCGCTCAATGGCCAGGCGCCCGTCTACACCCAGGCGCTGACCGAAGCGCGGGACGTGCTCAAGGGCAATTTCAACCCGGACAATCCGCAGAGCAAAACCATGCTCGAACAGGTTGCCGAGCTGAGCCAGCAACCGGTCACCGTCAAGACGCCGGACCTGACCGGCACATTGAGCGCGGTGCAGGCTTATCTGGAGCGGCGTAACGTCAACGCTGAAGAGTCGGTCAAACCGTTCGCCAAACCTGCCGCCAGCACCGCGCAGGAGACCACGCCATGAAACGCCTGTATGTGATCGTGTTTCTGGTGATTGCGGCGACAGCGGCACTGGGCCTGGCGATTGCCGAGCACTCCGGTTACGTGCTGATCGCCTACAAGAGCTTCCGTTATGAATCGAGCCTGTGGGCGACGCTGGCACTGATCGCCGTGTTGTGGCTGCTGATTTGGGGCATCAAAGCCCTGGTCGAGCTGGTCATGGCCTCCAGTGGTGTGGTCAACCCGTGGTCGCGACGTAATCGCAGCCGGCGGGTGCAGGTGGCCATCGAACACGGGCAACTGGATCTGGCCGAAGGTCGCTGGGCCAGCGCGCAACGTCATCTGTCTCGCGCCGCCGAGGCCGAGCGCCAGCCGTTGTTGTATTACCTCGGCGCGGCACGCGCGGCCAACGAGCAAGGCAAGTACGAGGAGTGCGATCAGTTGCTTGAGCGTGCGCTGGAGCGCCAGCCGCAGGCCGAACTGGCGATTGCCTTGAGTCATGCGCAATTGCAGACCGATCGCGGTGATACCGACGGCGCCCTGGTGACCCTGCAAGCGATGCACGAGCGGCATCCGCATAACGTGCAGACTTTGCGGCAGTTGCAGCGTCTGCATCAGCAGCGCGGCGACTGGTCGGCGGTGATTCGCCTGTTGCCGGAACTGCGCAAGGACAAGGCTCTGCCGCCAGCCGAACTGGCTGAACTGGAAAGGCGAGCCTGGGGTAACAACCTGTCGCTGGCGGCGCATCGTGACGAGGACGGCAAGGTTGGTCTGCAGTCGCTCACCCGTGCCTGGGAGCAATTGACGTCCGCGCAGCGCCAAGAGCCGGCACTGGTGCTGGCATACGCCGAGCAACTGCGTCAGCTGGGTGCACAGGTTGAAGCGGAAGAGGTCCTGCGCAGCGCCCTCAAGCGCAAGTACGACAGCCATCTTGCACGGCTGTATGGCCTGGTGCGCGGCAGTGATCCGGCGCGTCAGTTGCAGACCGCCGAAGGCTTGCTCAAAGAGCATCCGGCGGATCCGAGCCTGTTGCTGACCCTCGGTCGTCTCTGTCTGCAAACCAGTTTATGGGGCAAGGCACGGGATTACCTGGAAAGCAGTCTGCGGCTGCAGCGCAATCCGGAGGCCTGTGCAGAGCTGGCGCGTCTGCTCGCGCAACTGGGTGACACCGAGCGCAGTAACCAGTTGTTCCAGGAAGGTCTCGGATTGCTGGATGAGCGCCTGCTGGCCGCGCCGTTGCCAGTGCCGGTTCATGCCTGATATCGCGAGGGAGCATGCTCCCTCGTGAACGTTCAGTGAGCGAATAATTACCACCGGCGGGCGTCTTGGGCGATGTCCTACAGCGGACTACGCCTATTCCTCTCGCGTCTGTCGGGTTTTCCCTACACTTCTGGTGAACTGTCGCCAGAGCTCCGCCTTGAAAGGCTGACAAGCTTTCCTCTACCGTAACTGCCTGTCTCCATTGCTACGGAAAAGCCATGTCGTTGGCCTGTTCACGCTCCTTGTTATTCACGGCTTTCACTGCAGGGGCTATGGCCCTGGGAGCTTCCTATTATCTCGAGTATGCGGTCGGGCTGACGCCCTGCAGCCTGTGCCTGGCGCAACGATTCTTCATGGCGCTGCTGACGTTGTGTTGCGGGGTGGCGGCAGTCCATGGACCACGGCGTTTCGGCCTGTCGCTGTACTGGGGCGCTGCGCTTGGCCTGAGCCTGGGCGGGACGACGGCAGCCTGGCGACAGGTGTTGTTGCAGAGTGACCCGCTGGTGCAGATGACGAGATGCGCGCCAGATTCCGAAGCGTTGTTCAGCAATCTGCCATGGTTGTGTGCCACGGTGCGGATGCTCAAAGGGGATGGTGATTGCGCAGAAATTTCCTGGACACTGTTCGATTTGAGTATCCCCGAGTGGAGCCTGCTGTTCTTTGTGGCAATGTTCATCCTGTCTGTGTACCAATTGCTGCGGCTGGTCTGGAGCGCTCTGCAGCGCTCCCCCAGCGGCGAAGCGTCGCACCGCGCGCTGGTCAGGGATTAAACACTTGTATGAACTTTATCTCCTGCGTACCTTGAAGCCACAGGCGTGCGGGCATAATCTGGCCCGCACGTGTCATTGGATTTATGTTGCTCGATGACGCTCTGCCCGGTTCGCCTCCAAGCGATAACAGCCAGAAAAGGGGCGCGGGTGTAGAGCAGCATGACCCACAAGGGAAGAGAGATCGCCATGCTCGAAAGTTGTCAGAATGCTCAGGAACGCTGGGGTGGAGTTCATCTGCTGATCGACCGCTGGTTGCAAGAGCGTGAAGAACTGATCGGTGCCTACGACAAGCTGGGCGACAAGCCGCAGGCTCTGTCCGAGAACCGTAAACCCTTGCTGGAATTCTGCGGTGTGCTTGTCGATTATGTCTCGGCCGGGCACTTCGAGATCTACGAACAACTGACCGGTGAAGCCAAGGCGTTCAACGACAAGCGCGGCCTCGAACTCGCCGAAACCCTTTACCCGCGTATTGACGTCATCACCGAAAAACTCCTCGCGTTCAACGATCTTTGCGATGCAGGCAAATGCGTCGCCGAGAAGTTCAAGGAACTGGGTGGCCTGCTGCACGAGCGCTTCGAGCTGGAAGACTGTCTGATTGAAGTGCTGCACACGGCACACAAGCAGGAAGATCCGGTTCAGGCCTGACAGGTTTCTCGCAGGCATAAAAAAAAACGCGGTGCGCCGAAAGCGCATCGCGTTTTTTTATGCCCGTGAATCGGCGTGAATCAGCTCGTTGCACCGCGCAATTCGACCTCAAACACCAATGGTGTAAACGGCGCGATCAGATCGCCCGCACCGTCGGCGCCATAGGCCTGGTCCGACGGAATCACCAGTCGCCACCTGGCACCTACCGGCATGTTCTGCAGTGCGGTACGCCAGCCGGCAATCACACTGTCGAGGCTGAACCATTGCGGCTGAGTGTTCTGGTCGAACACCGTGCCATCCGGCAATCGACCGACGTACAGCACCTGCACTTTTCCATCGGGCCCGGCCTTGGCACCAGTGCCTGGTGTCAGCTCGGTCAGGAGAATGCCGTCGGCCAATTCTTTCACCCCCGGTTTGGCTTTTTCGGCGGTGAGAAAACGTTGTTCGTTTTCCATCGCGGCATCGCTTGAAGGCAGCGTTGAGTGTTCGGCGTTTTGCGATTCGTGATCGGCGAGGATCTGCTCGATCCGTGCTTCGCTCAGTGCCAATGGCTTGCCTTGATAGGCCTGCTGCAATCCGTCGACCAACGCCTGGATCTGCAATTGCGGGACCTCTTGGCGCAAGCGCTCACCGAGGCTGGCGCCGAGGCTGTAGGCCAGATCGTGAGCATCGTTCGCGGTGGCTTTTTTCGTCGGCGTGGGCGGCGGAAAAAATCATCCAGAGGGATAAAACAAGGTAGCGCGACATGGGCACACTCCGTCCTGAGATGCGGGCGATTATGCCAGCGCGAACGTCTGCAACGGTGAACTGCTTTTGTCTTTGTGCAGAACATTTTCGCTTCGTTGCAACGCAACGGTTTCGTTACTGTCAAGATGACCTAGCGGCGGTAACTGCAGAGGTCTAGTATGAGCCGCACTCACGTCAGCCAGGAGGTAAACCATGTCGGCCACCAAGAAGCCTGTAAACACTCCGTTGCACTTACTCCAACAACTCTCGGGCAGCCTGCTCGAGCATTTGGAAAACGCTTGCTCCCAAGCCTTGGCTGATGCTGAAAAACTGCTCGCCAAACTGGAAAAGCAACGCGGCAAGGCGCAAGAAAAGCTGCACAAATCCCGCACCAAATTGCAGGACGCAGCCGCTGCCGGTAAAGCCAAGGCGCAGAACAAGGCCAAGGCTGCAGTCAAAGAACTCGAAGATCTGCTCGATGCGCTGAAGAATCGCCAGTCCGACACTCGCAGCTACATTCTGCAACTCAAGCGAGACGCCCAGGAAAGCCTGAAACTGGCCCAGGGTGTCGGTCGTGTGCAAGAAGCCGCCGGCAAAGCGTTGACCTCTCGCGCAGCAAAACCTGCAGCAGTGCCTGCGAAGAAAGCGGCCGCGAAACCTGCGGCGGCAAAAGCGCCGGCGAAAACTGCTGCAGCCAAACCAGCGGCAAAACCAGCGGCCAAGGCACCGGCTAAAACCGCCGCCAAACCTGCTGCCAAAACCGCAGTGAAAAAACCGGCTGCAGCGAGCGCTGCGAAACCGGCTGCTCGTACTGCCGCTGCCAAACCTGCAGCGACAAAACCGGCTGCCAAGCCAGCGGCAAAACCTGCTGCGCGCAAAGCCGCTCCGGTAAAAACCGCTGCTGCTAAACCAGCTGCCAAAGTCGCGGTAAAACCGGCTGCCAAACCTGTCGCGAAAACCGCCGCTGCAAAACCGGTCGCGGCAAAACCAGCTGCCAAGGTTGCTGCCAAACCAGTGGCCAAGCCTGCTGCTAAAACCGCGGCCAAACCAGCGGCCAAACCTGCAGCAGCAAAACCTGCGACCGCTGCGGCCAAGCCTGCTGCCAAACCAGTAGCCGCTAAACCAGCCGCCAAGCCGGTTGCAAAACCCGCCGCGAAAAAACCGGCCGCTGCCAAACCCGCTGCCGCCAAACCGGCGACTGCACCGGCTGCCAAGCCAGCTGCTCCAGCGCCAGCCGCGGCACCTGCTCCAGCCGCTTCCACCTCGACCACCTCGACTGCGCCAACGCCAGCCGCTGCGTCGAGCGTCAGCAGCAACCCGACCAGCGCTTCCTAAGTGCCGGTTG
>NZ_JABULD010000508.1:0-14853 GCF_014060985.1 Pseudomonas sp. MD195_PC81_125 | reverse complement strand
TTATCCCCGATGGGCTGCGAAGCGGCCCCAGCTTTTCCTTAAACCGGGGGACTGCTGCGCAGTCCATCGGGGATAAATCCCCTCGCCACAGTTGCCCCGGCGGTTTTGCTTCGGGTCGATTTGCGTTTCTTTTTCCACGGCGCGGCAGCCTTGCCAGCCGGTGGCGGGCCGCTGATGGTCAGGTTCAGGGCCGAACAGCGGGTGATCTGCTTGCTCATCCACGCCGCCTGTTTGGTGACGAACTCTTCCAGACTCATCTCGCCGTTCTGCACCATGTCCAGCGCCTGCTCCCAGATGGCGGTGGTGCCGGGATCGGCAATCGCCCGCGGTACGGCGTCGATCAGGCTGAAGGCCAGCGGGGTCGCGGCCAACGCCTTGCCGTTCTTCACCAGATAACCACGATCCAGCAGGCCCTGAATGATCGAGGCGCGCGTGGCTTCGGTGCCGATGCCGGTGGTGTCCTTGAGTTTCTGTTTGAGCAGCGGATCTTCCACCAGTCTGGCGACGTTCTTCATCGCCTTGATCAGATCGCCTTCGGTGTAGGGTTTCGGCGGCTGCGTCCAGAGGTCCTTGAGGTTCACGCCGGCCACGGCGCAATCGATACCCTGGCTTAGCGCAGGAAGCGTTTGCGGCGCTGGCGCTTCACGGCCCTTGGCCGGGGCGAGGGCTTCAGGCAGGGCACGTTTCCAGCCCGGTTCGATGATCTGCTTGCCGACGGCACGCAACGCTTCCCCGGCGCAATCGAAGTCGGCCTGGGTGCGATCGTATTCGTGGTTGGGCAGGAATTGCGCCAGATAACGCGCGCGAATCAGGGTATAGACCGCCCGGTGTTTGCCGCTCAGGCGTTCGAGATTTTTCGCCGCGGCCGTGGGGATGATGCCGTGGTGGGCGCTGACCTTGGCGTCGTTCCACGCCCGGGAGCGGCGCTGCGGGTCGAGGTGACCGTTCAGCGCGTCAAGGCTCGGGTCGGCCTGACGCAGTGCCGCAAGTATCCCCGGCGCTTCGCTGTGCTGGCTCAGCGGCAGAAAAGCCGCAATGCTGCGCGGGTAGGTGATGACCTTGTAGGTTTCGTAGAGCGCCTGGGCGATGTCGAGGGTTTCCTGGGCGCCGAGACCGAGTTTCTTCGAACAGACTTCCTGCAGGGTGCCGAGGTCGAACGGCAGCGGCGCCACTTCACGCATGCGTTCGGTGCGCAGCTTCACCACCCGCGCACTGGCTGCGCTGTTCAAAGCGGCGGCTGCCTGCTGGGCCAGCGCCTGATTCAGGCAGCGATCCTGATCGTCACAAACGTCGCTGGGCGCACGCCATTGCGCAGTGAACCGCGTGCCGTCGTGCAGCAGTTGCACATCGATCGCCCAATATGGCACCGGGACGAAATCGGCGATGCTGCGGTCGCGATCCACCACCAGTCGCAACGTCGGCGTTTGTACCCGACCGACCGGCAGCACGCCCTGATAGCCGGACTGCCGGCCCAATAAGGTGAACAGGCGACTCATGTTCATGCCGATCAGCCAGTCCGCCCGCGAGCGCCCCCAGCGCCGAGTGATACAGGCTGAAGGTTTCCGCTCCCGGCTTCAGCGCGGCCAGAGCCTTGCGAATTGACGCCTCGTCCAGCGCCGACAGCCACAAGCGCCGGATCGGCCCGCGATAGCGGCAGTGCTCGACCAGTTCCCGGGCAATCATCTCGCCCTCACGGTCGGCGTCGGTGGCGATGATCAGCTCGCTGGCCTCGCCGAGCAGGCGCTTGACCGCCTTGTACTGGCTGGCGGTGCGCGGCTTGACGGTCATTTTCCACTTGTCCGGGATGATCGGCAGATCCGCCAGTACCCAGCGTTTGTAGCGCGCGTCGTAGGCATCCGGTGGTGCGGTTTCCAGCAGATGGCCGATGCACCAGGTCACTGTGACGTCCGTCCCCAGCCAGCAGCCGTCGCCGCGACGCCTGGCGCCGAGCACGGCCGCGATGTCTTTGGCCTGGGAAGGTTTTTCACAGAGGTACAGCCGCATAACCACCGTCGTCGATCAGTTCACTGGAGGTGCACAGAATGGCCGCAGTTGGCGTCGGGGGCAACTTTTATCTGTATGGATATACAGATCAAAACGTTGCCGGGAATGACCGGTATTACCGGGACGTCGCGAGCGGTTATCGAGAAATCGATTGGCAAGGCAGTTGACGCCCGTGTCAGGTTCACCGGGCTTCTCAGAAACGCGAGTGACCGGGCGATCTCGCTAGTGGATCGCCGTGCTCGACGCGTACTGCCAACTCTGAAACAAGGAAGTCCCACCATGGCTCAAGCCAAAGCGAAAACCAGCAGCGCCTATGACGAAGTGAACGCCTTCAGCCACCTGTACGACCGTGGCGTCGGCCTGGTGAACGGCAAACCGTCGTTCACTGCCGACCAGGCGGCTGACGAGATCCTGCGCAAAAACCTGTCGTGGCACGACAAGAACGGCGACGGCAAAATCTCCCTGACTTACACCTTCTTGACCGAGAAACCGGCGAACTACAACCCCAACCTCGGCAATTTCAGCCAGTTCAGCGCTCAACAAAAGGCTCAGGCCCTGCTGTCGATGCAATCCTGGGCCGACGTGGCCAAGGTGACCTTCACCGAAGGCAAGGGCGGCGACGGCCACATGACCTTCGGCAACTACGACGTCAGCACTGGTGGTGCGGCGTTCGCTTACCTGCCGAGCGGTGGCAGCTACGATGGCCAGTCGTGGTACCTGATCAACAACCAGTATCAGGTCAACAAGACCCCGGACACCAACAACTACGGGCGTCAGACCCTGACCCACGAGATCGGCCATACCCTCGGCCTGTCGCACCCCGGCGCCTACAACGCCGGCAACGGCAACCCGACCTACAATGACGCCAAATATGCCGAAGACACCCGTGGCTACAGCCTGATGAGCTACTGGAGCGAAGCCAACACCGACCAGAACTTCAGCAAGGACGGCAGCGGCGCCTACGCCTCGGCACCGCTGCTGGACGATATCGTCGCCGTGCAAAAACTCTACGGCGCCAACTATGAGACTCGCGCCGATAACACCACCTACGGTTTCGGCTCCAATACCGGGCGCGATTACTACAGCGCCACCTCGGCGTCGTCGAAGCTGGTGTTCTCGGTATGGGACGGTGGCGGCGATGACACGTTGAACTTCTCCGGTTTCACCCAGAACCAGAAAATCAACCTCAATGAAGGCTCGTTCTCCGATGTCGGCGGGCTGGTCGGCAACGTGTCGATCGCCTATGGCGTGACCGTGGAAAACGCCGTTGGCGGTTCCGGCAATGACCTGCTGATCGGAAACTCGGCCGTCAACCATCTGTTCGGCGGGGCCGGCAACGACATCCTTTACGGCGGTGGCGGCGCGGATGTGCTGTGGGGCGGCGAGGGTGCGGACACCTTCGTGTTCGGTGCGGCCAGTGACTCGACCAACAACCAGCCGGACTGGATCATGGATTTCAAAAGCGGCGTGGACAAGATCGACCTCTCGGGTATTGCCGGTTTCGCCACGGGCGCGGCCACGCTGAACTTCGTCAGCGGTTTCACCGGCCATGCGGGCGATGCAATCCTGACTTATTACGCGCAGAGTGGTCAGACCGGGCTGCTGATCGATCTGACGGGGCAGGGTGAGGTGGACTTTGCCGTCGGTGTGGTGGGGCAGGCGCTGGCGACGGATATCGTGGTTTGAGCTGATCCTGACTGACACCGATTCAGGGCAACTATCGTCCTGTGGCGAGGGAGCTTGTCGAATCGTCGCACCGTCCCGCTCGGCGGCGAAGCCGTCGCAAACTCGGAAATCGCGTTATACCTGACACACGCGATTCCCGGATTCAGGGCTGCTACGCAGCCCAGCGGGACGATTCGACAAGCTACCTCGCCACAGTTCATTTGTCCCTGGAGAACCCCCCATGAGCACCACCGGCCTCAACCCCGTCATCACTCTCGAAGAACTTCCCGGTTGCCTGCTGGTGAAATTCCACGGCATTCAGGTCGCGGCGTCCTCGCATGTGCTGGTCCTCCATGAGGCCAACTACCCGCCGGTGTACTACGTGCCCCGCGAGGACATCGACGAAAAATACTTTGCCCGCACCGACCACACCAGTTACTGCCCGTACAAGGGCGACGCCAATTACTTCAGCCTGCAGGTGCCGGGGCATGAGGCGGCGAATGCGGTGTGGACGTATGAGAAACCGAAAATCTCGGTCGATGCGATCAAGAACTATGTGGCGTTTTATCCGGATCAGGTGAAGTTCGAGGTGATCAAGGCGGATGCTTAGTTCCTGGAAGAAGAGATTCAATTGTGGCGAGGGGATTTATCCCCGATGGACTACGTAGTAGTCCCATTTTTCACGGGGGGCGCACGCACCCCATCGGGGATAAATCCCCTCGCCACAGGTTTTTTTCACCCAAGGATCATGTGTTCAGGTTCAGATTCAGTTCTTGTCCAGATCGATATTCTTCGTCTCCCGCAGACAAATCATCCCCACCACCAGGCTCACCCCGGTAATCAGCACCGGGTACCACAGCCCATAGAAAATATCCCCGGTGTACACCACCAGCGCGAACGACACCGTTGGCAGGAAACCGCCGAACCAGCCGTTGCCGATGTGATACGGCAGGGACATCGAGGTGTAGCGGATGCGCGTCGGGAACAGTTCGACCATCAGCGCCGCCAGCGGGCCGTAGCACATGGCCGAGATGATGATCAGTGCGACGATCAGTGCCACGATCATCGGTTTGTTGATCTGCTGCAGGTCGGCCTGTTGCGGGTAACCGGCGAGGGTGACGGCGCCGCGCAGGGCCGATTCGTCATAGCCGTCGATCTTCACGTCGCCGATGCTCACCTGCACGCCGCTGCCGGCCGGCGCTGCGGCGCTGGTGTAGGGCAGGCCTTGCTTGACCAGGAAGGTCTTGACCTTGTCGCACGGGCTGTCGAATTTGGCCTTGCCCACCGGGTCGAACTGAAAGGTGCAGGTTGCTGGGTCCGCCAGCACGGTGATCGGCGCCTGACGGCTGGCCTGATCGATTGCCGGATTGGCGTAGTGGGCGAGGGATTTGAAAATCGGGAAGTACAGCGCCGTCGCCAGCAGCAAACCGAGCATCAACACCGGTTTGCGTCCGACCTTGTCCGACAGCCAGCCGAAAATGATGAAGAACGGCGCACCGATGACCACGCTGATGATCAGCAGGCTGTTGGCAACGGCCGGGTCCATTTTCAGAAACTGGGTCAGGAAGAACAGCACGTAGAACTGCGCGGCATAAAAGGTCACCGCTTGCCCGGCATTGATGCTGAACAGCGCGATCAGTACGACTTTGAGGTTCTCCCATTGGCCGAACGATTCGCGGATCGGCGCCTTCGACGCTTTGCCTTGCTCTTTCATTTTCAGGTACGCCGGCGATTCGTGCAGGCTCAGGCGGATCCAGGTGGAAATGCCCAGCAGCACGATCGACAGCAGGAACGGAATACGCCAGCCCCAGACTTCAAACTGGTCACCGGTGAAGTACCGGCAACCGAGCACCACCAGCAGTGACAGCAGCAGACCGAGGGTCGCGGTGGATTGAATCCAGCTGGTGTGGAAACCGCGCTTGCCGATGGGCGCGTGTTCCGCCACGTAGGTCGCGGCGCCGCCGTATTCACCTCCCAGCGCCAGGCCCTGGAGCATGCGCAGCACCACCAGAATGATCGGCGCGGCGATGCCGATGCTGGCGTAGTTCGGCAGCAGACCGACACAGAACGTGGCGATGCCCATCAGGACGATGGTCGCGAGGAAGGTGTATTTGCGCCCGATCATGTCCCCCAACCGACCGAACACCAGCGCCCCGAACGGCCGCACGATAAACCCGGCGGCGAAGGCCATCAGCGCGAAGATGAACGCCGTGGTGTCGTTGACGCCGGCGAAAAACTGCTTGCTGATCACCGCCGCCAGGGCGCCGTAGAGGAAGAAGTCATACCACTCGAACACCGTCCCCAGGGACGAGGCGAAGATGACTTTCTGTGTGGCATTGCTGGTGCTGGCGCCGCTCGCGGCATCCAGCGGCTGAGCGTGTTCTGACATATCGGTATCCCTCACAGTGATTGTTTTTGTTGTTCCACTGGTGTTGCGCGCTGCCTTGAACGAATTACACGGCCCCCTGTAGGAGCTGCCCGCAGGCTGCGATCTTTTGACTCTCATAAAAAAACCGGCCGAAGCCGGTTTTTTTTGTGCCTGCGGTCTTAGAACGAAGCGTTCTGCAGACCGTCCAGGTAACGCTCGGTGTCCAGTGCCGCCATGCAGCCGGCGCCGGCCGAAGTGATGGCCTGACGGTAAACGTGGTCAGCCACGTCGCCGGCAGCGAAGATACCTTCGACGCTGGTGGCAGTGGCGTTGCCGTCACGGCCGCCCTGCACCACCAGGTAACCGTCTTTCAGGGTCAACTGGCCTTCGAACAGCGAAGTGTTCGGAGTGTGACCGATCGCGATAAACACGCCGTCGACCTTGATTTCGTCGAAGCTGCCATCGTTGTTTTTCAGGCGCGCACCGGTCACACCCATGTTGTCGCCCAGCACTTCGTCGAGGTTGGCGTTCAGCTTGAGGATGATCTTGCCTTCGGCCACACGGGCGTTGAGCTTGTCGATCAGGATCTTCTCGGCGCGGAAAGTTTCGCGACGGTGGATCAGGGTCACGGTGCTGGCGATGTTGGCCAGGTACAGTGCTTCCTCTACTGCGGTGTTGCCGCCGCCGACCACAGCCACTGGCTTGTTGCGGTAGAAGAAACCGTCGCAGGTCGCGCAGGCGGAAACACCTTTGCCCATGAACGCCTCTTCCGACGGCAAGCCCAGGTAACGAGCGCTGGCACCCGTGGCGATAATCAGGGCGTCGCAGGTGTAGGTCGCGCTGTCGCCAGTCAGGGTGTACGGCTTGACGGCGAAGTCCACGGCGTTGATGTGATCGAAAACGATCTCGGTTTCAAACCGCTCGGCGTGCTCGCGCATGCGCTCCATCAGCGCCGGACCGGTCAAGCCGTGCACGTCGCCCGGCCAGTTGTCGACTTCAGTGGTGGTGGTCAGCTGACCGCCAGCCTGCATGCCGGTGATCAGCAGTGGCTTGAGGTTGGCACGGGCGGCGTAGACCGCAGCGCTGTAACCGGCAGGGCCGGAACCGAGAATAATCACTCGCGAATGACGGACTTCAGACATGACCTGCTCCTGTTGACCGGGCCGAAACACTGGCGCGGAACGCCGGACTGCCGGCGGGAATAAAAAAAGGACTGTGGATAACCTTGGGGAAGGCATGAGCTCGACAGTCCTGTAAAAAGTTGGGTGCAGCGTATCGAGGGGGGCAAGATTAAGGAAATACGGTTTAACAATCCAGCTCATAGGTGGTCTCTATGCGCAGACTCCGACCAGATCGACGTCTTTGTTACAGTGAATGTCGATCGCTCTGCCGCGCTTTCGCACCGGTTGCAAAGTCGGTAAGGTCGGCGCGTTTTCCCTTGCTCGGAGCACCTTATGCCCGCCCCTGTTCTGTCCGGCCCGCAATACCTGCGCGAAGGCCTCAAACTGGTTCTCAGCCCGGGCCTGCGCCTGTTCGTGCTGCTGCCACTGGCGATCAACCTGGTGCTGTTCGTCGGATTGATCTATCTGGCCGGCCATCAGTTCAGCCTGTGGGTCGACAACTTGATGCCGTCGCTGCCCGACTGGCTGAGTTTTCTCAGTTACATCCTGTGGCCGCTGTTCGTGGTGCTGGTGGCATTGATGGTATTTTTCACCTTCACCATGCTCGCCAACGTGATCGCGGCGCCGTTCAACGGCTTCCTCGCGGAGAAGGTCGAAGTGGTGGTACGCGGCACCGATGATTTCCCGGCCTTCAGCTGGGGCGAACTGATCGCGATGATTCCGCGCACCCTGGCCCGGGAAATGCGCAAGCTCGGCTACTTCCTGCCCCGGGCGATCGGCCTGTTCATTCTCTCGTTCATCCCGGTGGTCAATATCGTCGCCGCACCGCTGTGGCTGCTGTTCGGCGTGTGGATGATGGCGATCCAGTACATCGACTACCCGGCGGACAACCACAAACTGGGCTGGAACGAGATGCTCGCCTGGCTGCGCCAGAAGCGCTGGCAGAGCATGAGTTTTGGCGGGATCGTCTATCTGGTGCTGCTGATTCCGGTGGTGAATATTCTGATGATGCCGGCGGCGGTAGCGGGAGCAACGTTGTTCTGGGTACGTGAGCGCGGCGCGGAGAACCTTGTCGCACAGCGCTGAGCCGCTCACAGACCGCCAGTCACAAATCCATCATCCGAACGTCACAAGCACGACATGGCCTCAGCCGACACTGAGGTCATGACGACAGCTCTGCATATCACTCTGATCAGCGAAACCTTCCCACCGGAAATCAACGGGGTGGCCAATACCCTTGGCCGCTTGTGCGATGGCTTGCGCGCGCGAGGGCATCAGGTGGAACTGGTGCGACCGCGCCAGGCGGGAGATCCGCAGCGCGTCGATGACGATGCCTTGCTGTTGTGCCGAGGCTGGCCGTTGCCAGGTTATCCGGGGTTGCAGTGGGGTCAGTCGTCGATGCACAAGCTGCTGCGGCGCTGGCAGCGTCATCGCCCGGACGTGCTGTACATCGCCACAGAAGGTCCGCTCGGCCTGTCGGCGTTGCGGGCGGCGCGGCGCCTGGGGATCTCGGTGGTCAGTGGTTTTCATACCAATTTCCAGCAGTACACCCATCAGTACGGGCTGGGTTTGCTGACGCGCTTGCTGACCCATTATCTGCGCTGGTTCCACAATCGCTCGTCGATGACCCTGGTGCCGAGCGTCAGTCAGCGTCTGGAACTGGAGCGCCGGCATTTCGACCGCCTCGCCCTGCTATCCAGAGGCGTGGACAGCCAGTTGTTTCACCCAGCCAGGCGCCTCAACGATCTGCGTGAGCAATGGGGCCTGAGCGAGCAGGACATCGCGGTGATTCACGTAGGACGTCTGGCCACGGAGAAGAACCTGGGCCTGCTCAAGCGCTGCTTCGATAAACTCCGCAGCACTTATCCACAACGAAACCTGAAGCTGATTGTGGTCGGCGATGGACCGCAACGGCTTGCGCTGGAAAGGGAACTGCCTGAGGCGATTTTCTGTGGTGCACAGCGCGGCGAAGCGCTGGCGGCGCACTATGCCTCGGGGGATATTTTTCTGTTCCCGAGCATGACCGAAACCTTCGGCAATGTGGTGCTTGAAGCACTGGCTTCAGGTCTGGGGGTGGTGGCGTACGATCAGGCAGCGGCGGCGCAGCATATTCGCCACGGCTACAACGGTGTGCTGGCGATGCCGGGTGATGAAGAGGCGTTTTGCGATGCGGCGGCTTGGCTGCTGGAAGAAGATGAGCGATTGCGCTGCGTGCGCCTGAATGCGCGCCAGCATGCCAGTCGCCAGGGGTGGGCGGCGATCATCGAGCAATTTGAAAAGCATTTGCGTGGGGCGTGTCTGCGGGAGCAGGTGTTGCCGAATGCGCAGACATTGCCTTAGATCTTTGCTGATTTTGAGCCGCCATCGCTGGCAAGCCAGCTCCCACAAGGGCCTGCGGTGAACACAAATTTTTTGTGAACACCCGCAATACCTGTGGGAGCTGGCTTGCCAGCGATAGCATCAGTTTGAGCGCCGCTTAAACCAGCGTCATCAACGCCTCACGGCTGAACGGCAGAATGTCCTGCTCACGCCCTTCACGGACTTTCAGCGCCCAGTCCGGATCCACCAGCAGCGCACGGCCCACCGCCACCAGATCGAACTCGTCGTTGTTCAGACGCTCCAGCAGTTTTTCCAGACTGGCCGGTTGTGCGACCTTGTCGGTGTTGACCATGAACTGCAGGAACTCGCCGTCCAGGCCGACGCTGCCAACGGTAATGGTCGGCTTGCCGGTCAGCTTGCGTGTCCAGCCGGCCAGGTTCAGCTCGGAACCGTCGAACTCGGGCTCCCAGAAACGCCGCGTCGAGCAGTGGAAAATATCCACACCGGCGTCGGCCAGCGGCTTGAGGAATTCGCCCAGCGCCTCGGGCGTTTGTACCAGACGCGCGGTGTAATCCTGCTGCTTCCACTGCGAGAAACGGAAGATGATCGGGAAGCCTTCGCCGACGGCGGCGCGCACCGCTTGAATCAATTCGATGGCGAAACGCGAGCGGTTGGCTAGGCTGCCGCCGTATTCGTCGCTGCGCTGATTGCTGCCTTCCCAGAAGAACTGGTCGATCAGGTAACCGTGGGCACCATGGATTTCCACGCCGTCCATGCCGATGCTTTTGGCGTCTTTGGCGGCCTGGGCGAATGCGGCGATCACGTCTTGAATGTCCTGCTTGGTCATGCCGTGCACCACGACCTGACCGTCCTTGAGCTTTTCCGTCGGGCCGTAACCCGGCACGCTGGCGTCCGGCTCGGTGCCGATACGGCGCACGCTGCCGACATGCCACAGTTGCGGAACAATCTTGCCGCCCCCGGCATGCACCGCGTCGACCACTTTTTTCCAGCCGGCCAGTGGCGCTTCACCGAAGAACTGCGGCACGTTCGGGTAACCATTGGAGGCCTTGTGACCGACCGTGGTGCCTTCGGTGATGATCAGACCGACACCGGCCGCAGCGCGGCGACGGTAGTACTCGATCACTTTGGAGTTGGGCACGCCACCCGGGGAAAACGAGCGGGTCATTGGCGCCATGACCACGCGGGTCGGCAGTTCGAGGGCACCGAGGTGGAACGGTTTGAACAGGGCTTGCACCGGCATTGGAAGGCTCCACAGGGAATGACTTTATGACGGCGATAATATGGAGAGTCGCAAGCCTTGAACAGCATTATTGATTTGAGTGATCAAGGATCAAAAGACGCAAAGCAAAGATCGCAGGCTGCGGCAGCGCCTACAGAGGTCGGTGCAGAAACGAAAAAATCGCAGCTTCGACAGTCCTTGTAGGAGCTGCCGAAGGCTGCGATCTTTCGCTCTGACTATTTCAGCCCAGCGCTTTTTCAATCGCGTGAACGATAGTCGGATCATCCGGCGCCGTACGCGGCGAAAACCGCGCCAGCACCCGGCCGTCCTTGCCAAGCAGAAACTTCTCGAAGTTCCAGGTGATATCCCCGGGAAACTCCGCGCCCTCGCCCGCCAGCAAGCGGTACAGCTGGTGCCGCTCGTGACCGTTGACTTCAAGCTTGCTCGACAACGGGAACGTCACGCCGTAGTTCAGGCTGCAGAATTCCTGGATTTCCTGCTCCGTGCCTGGTTCCTGGCCGGCAAACTGGTTGCACGGTAGGCCCAGCACACTGAAGCCTTTGTCTTTGAATTGCTGATAGAGGTTTTCCAGTGCCGCGTACTGTGGAGTCAAGCCGCATTTGGAGGCGACGTTGACCACCAGCACGACTTGGCCCTTGAACGGCGCCAGCGGTAGCTCCTGACCATCCAGGGCTGTCAACTTAAGGTCGTGAAAAGCACTCATGACGTACTCCAGGATTCCCGTGTTCTACTCGAAACAGCCACTTGGCGAGGCCACCAAGGACAGCCGCGGACTAAAAAAGGCGCCCGCAGGCGCCTCTCCAGTACTCGAAGCTTAGCGCAGAAAATCAGTGGTGATGGCCACCTTCGCCATGGACGTGACCATGCGCGACTTCTTCCTGGCTGGCGTCACGGACAGCAACGACCTTCACTTTGAAGTTCAGGCGCTGACCGGCCAGTGGGTGGTTACCGTCAACGGTGACATCGTCGCCGTCCAGGTCACGGATGGTCACGATCTGCATCTGGCCGTCCGGCGCCGAAGCGTGGAACTGCATGCCGACTTCCAGCTCGTCAACGCCTTCGAACATGCTGCGGCTCAGGGTGCTGACCAGTTCGGCAGCGTATTCGCCGTAAGCGTCTTCCGGCTCAACGGACACTTCCAGCTCGTCACCAACAGCCTTGCCTTCCAGCGCTTTTTCCAGGCCCGGGATGATGTTGCCTGCGCCTTGCAGGTAGACCAGCGGAGCGCCGCCGGCGGAGCTGTCGATGACCTCACCAGCGTCGTTGGTCAGGGTATAGTCGATAGAGACAGCCTTGTTGGCGGCGATCAGCATGGGGCGAAACCTTTTGTATAAGAATATAGAAAGACCCAGTTTAGCGAAGCAATCGCGCGAAAGCGAACACAACCCGGACAAACGGGAATCAACGATCACCGGCTTCCATCAGGACGAGGAGGGTCACTGGGTGGCCGAGCTATCCTGTGGCCACACCCAGCACGTGCGTCATCAGCCGCCCTGGCAATCGCGCGCGTGGATCCTTGACCCGGCACAACGTGTGGAAAAAATAGGCCAACCCTTTACCTGCGGTTGGTGCGCACAAGGCTCGGTTAGCGATAACCTTGGCGACTGAATTTCGGTAGGCGGTCACATATAGATCGCCACCCTTGCCATGCACCCTCAGAGAATCCGCATGCAAACTTTTTTTTATCGCACCCACCGATTTTGGCGTGGGTCTGACCTCCATCAGCCTGGGGCTGGTGCGTACCCTGGAGCGGGCCGGACTGAAAGTCGGCTTCTTCAAACCGATTGCCCAGCCGCATCCCGGCGACACCGGCCCCGAGCGTTCCACCGAACTGGTGGCGCGCACCCACGGCCTGAAACCGCCGCAACCATTGGGCCTGGCCCACGTCGAGCGGATGCTCGGCGACGGTCAGCTCGATGAACTGCTCGAAGAAATCATCGCCCTGTATCAGCAAGCGGCTGTCGGCAAGGACGTGCTGGTGGTCGAAGGCATGGTGCCGACCCGCAGCGCCAGCTACGCCGCGCGGGTCAATTTGCACCTGGCCAAAAGCCTGGATGCCGAGGTGATTCTGGTCTCGGCTCCGGAAAACGAAGTGCTCGCCGAACTCTCCGGCCGCGTGGAATTGCAGGCGCAACTGTTCGGCGGTCCGAAGGATCCGAAAGTCCTCGGCGTGATCCTCAACAAGGTCAAAACCGAGGAGAGCATGGAGGCCTTCGCCACGCGGCTGAAGGAGCATTCGCCGTTGCTGCGCAGCGGTGACTTCCGCCTGCTCGGCTGCATTCCGTTCCAGCCCGAACTCAACGCCCCACGTACCCGCGACGTTGCCGACCTGATGGGCGCACAGGTGCTCAACGCCGGCGACTATGAAACCCGGCGCATGACCAAAATCATCATCTGCGCGCGCACCATGCGCAACACCGTGGAGCTGCTCAAACCCGGCGTGCTGGTGGTAACCCCGGGCGACCGCGACGACATCATTCTTGCGGTCAGCCTTGCGGCGCTCAACGGCGTGCCATTGGCCGGGCTGTTGCTGACCAGTGACACCCTGCCCGATCCACGCATCATGGACTTGTGCCGTGGCGCGTTGCAGGCCGGTCTGCCGGTATTGTCGGTGAGCACCGGCTCCTACGACACCGCCAACCTGCTCAATGGCCTGAACAAGGAAATCCCCATTGATGACCGCGAGCGCGCGGAGATCATCACCGACTTCGTCGCCAGCCATCTCGACGCCAAGTGGTTGCACCAGCGCTGCGGCACCCCGCGGGAAATGCGCCTGTCGCCAGCGGTATTCCGCTATCAACTGATTCAACGGGCGCAGTCGGCAAACAAGCGCATCGTCCTGCCCCGAAGGCAGCGAGCCGCTCACCGTGCAGGCGGCGGCGATCTGTCAGGAGCGCGGCATCGCCCGTTGCGTGTTGCTGGCCAAACCGGCGGACGTTGAAGCCGTGGCCCGCGCGCAAGGCATCGAGCTGCCGCCGGGGCTGGAGATTCTCGATCCGGACCTGATCCGCGAGCGCTATATCGAGCCAATGGTCGCCCTGCGCAAAAGCAAAAGCCTCAACGCGCCGATGGCCGAACAGCAACTGGAAGACACCGTGGTCATTGGCACCATGATGCTTGCGCTGGATGAAGTCGATGGTCTGGTGTCGGGCGTGATCAACACCACCGCCAACACCATCCGCCCGGCGCTGCAACTGATCAAGACCGCGCCAGGCTGCACGCTGGTGTCTTCGGTGTTCTTCATGCTGTTCCCCGAAGAAGTGCTGGTCTACGGTGACTGCGTGATGAATCCGCACCCAAGCGCAACTGAGCTGGCCGAGATCGCCCTGCAAAGCGCCGACTCGGCAGCGGCCTTCGGCATCACCCCGCGCGTGGCGATGATCAGTTACTCCAGCGGCGAGTCGGCCAGCGGCGAAGAAGTCGAGAAAGTCCGCGAAGCCACCCTGCTCGCCCACGAGCAACAGCACTCGCTGCTGATCGACGGGCCGCTGCAATACGACGCCGCTGCCAACGCCGATGTGGCCCGGCAACTGGCGCCCAACAGCCAGGTGGCCGGCCGCGCCACGGTGTTCGTGTTCCCCGACCTGAACACCGGCAACACCACCCACAAAGCCGTGCAGCGCAGCGCCGACTGCGTCAGCCTCGGCCCGATGCTGCAAGGTCTGCGCAAACCGGTGAACGACCTGCCGCGCGGCGCGCAGGTCGACGACATCGTCTACACCATCGCCCTGACCGCGATTCAAGCCGCCAACCGACCTATGGATGTGTAAATGCTGGACTTCCTGCCCGCCCCGATTCGCGGCGTGATCGCCGCACTGCTGTTGGCGCTCAATACGATTCTGCTGTGCTCGTTTCTGTTCTGTGTGGCGCTGATCAAAGTGCTGCCCTTCGACCTCGCCCGCCGCGCCTCGCTGTGGCTGATGAGCCACACCCACGAAGCCTGGATCAGTAACAACAAGGGCTGGATGAACCTGGTACGCCGCACCCGCTGGCACATCAGCGGCTTGCAAGGCCTGGATTACAAACACTCGTATTTGATCACCAGCAACCACCAGAGCTGGGTCGACATTCTGGTGCTGCAATACGTGCTCAACCGGCGCATCCAGCCACTGAAA
>NZ_JABULD010000129.1:0-20988 GCF_014060985.1 Pseudomonas sp. MD195_PC81_125 | reverse complement strand
GGTCTGTCTGCCACATTTGAGGCGACTGGCACTGCGCCTTCGCGAGCAGGCTCGCTCCCACATTGGACCTTCAGTGCTCTTGAGAAATCAGGCCGACGTGCTGACCAACGACCCGGAGCTGCTCGATCCGGAATCCTGCAACGCCTGCAACAACGCCGCCGTCGCGGTCTGCAACGAAGCCGAGGTGCTGGAGATCTGCGACTCGGCGGAGGCCACGTCAGCCGCTTTGGCATCAGCGTCTTCCTGCTTGGCCTGAGCCGCTCGCAGCGCTTGCTGTTGCTCCTGCAATTGCTTTTGCAGCTCGGCGATCTGCTTGCGCAGTGCTTTCACCGAATCCGATTCACCGCTGCTGTCGGAACTGCTGTCGCCTGCCGGAGCCGCGCCCCCGCCGGCTGCGACTTTGCTGGTATCAACGCTGACGCCATTGCTGCCGGTTGCAGTGGTCGCGGTGTCGTCACTGGCGTCACTGATTTTGGTTTTGCTGGTGGCGGTGGTGATGGTCTGATTGATTGAAACAGAGGTGATGCTGACCATGGGCTGGCTCCAATGCCGGTTATAGATAACCGGCCATCGGCGGCACTCGCACGGATTTGAGATCGACTGTGTACCGACTCGGTAACCGAACCGGTACACGTCGGCGGACGTCAGGCGCTCAGGCGCGCGGTGACCTCATTGAGTTGCCCGGACAGGCCATGCAGATTCTGGCTGGCGCTTTCGGTGCGCTGCACGCTGTTGAGGTTGGTGCTGGCGATGGACGTGATCTCGGTCAGGTTGCGCGAGATGTCTTCGGCCACCGAGGTCTGCTCTTCGGCGGCGGTGGCGATCTGGCGGTTCATGTCGCGGATCGCTTCCACCGCATGGGTGATGCGCTCCAGCATCGCACCGGCCTGAGTCACTTGCTCGACGCTTTCGTCGCTGCGCGCCTGACCGCTTTCGATCGCTTGCGCAGCATCCACGGCACCGGTCTGCACGTTCTGAATGATCTGGTTGATCTCGATGATCGACTCGGCGGTACGCTGCGCAAGGTTGCGCACCTCATCGGCGACCACCGCGAAACCGCGTCCGGCCTCACCGGCCCGCGCCGCTTCAATCGCTGCGTTGAGCGCCAGCAGGTTGGTCTGTTCGGCGATGCCGCGAATCACTTCCAGCACCTTGCCGATGCGCCCGCTGTCGCTTTCCAGGCGACGAATCACTTCAGCGGTGTTGGCGATTTCGCCACGCATCCGGGTGATGGTGTGGATGGTGCCCTGCATGACCTTTTCACCCTGCTGGGCGGACTGGTCGGCATCGTCGGCAGCCCGCGCCGCATCCGCCGCATGCCGGGCGACTTCCTGGGCGGTGGCGGACATTTCGTTCATTGCCGTGGCCACCTGATCGGTACGGTTGAACTGCTCGTTGGTGCCGCCGGCCATGGTCGTGGCGATCGCATTCAGTTCGCCGCTGGCGCTGTCCAGATCACTGGCACTGCGTTGCAGGTGAGTGAAGGTTTCGGCGAGGAAATCGCGCAGGGTATTGGCGGCGGCCGCAAGGTTGCCCAACTCGTCCTGGCGGGCGTTGGCGACGCGTTCGGCAAGGCGCCCACGGCTCAACTGGGTGACGTAATCGATCAGTTTGCGGATCGGTTCGATCAGGTTGCGGTTGACCAGCCACAGGCTGAGCAAGCCGATCAGCAGACCGGAACCGAGCATCACCACAATTCCCAGCAGCACGGTGCTGTCGGCACTGGCGCTGATCTGCGCCGACTGTTCGGTGCCCTGCTTGCGCAGCTCGGCGACCAGTTCGCTCATCTGATCGCTGGTGGCGCGGTCCACGCCTTTGACGGCGCTGTCGCCAGCCGCTGGATCGGCACCGGCCGCGACGTAGGCATCGCGACCTTTCTGGTAGGCGCTGCCGAGTTGGCGGTGTTCTTCACGCAGGCGTTCGATGCGGGTTTTCAGCGCCGGCTCCAGGCCTTTCTGGCCGGCCAGTTCACCGAGAATGTTCTGCACATCGCGCTGACGATCTTCGAACTGGCTCCAGTATTTGGCCAGGTCCGCCGGTTGCTTGCCGCGCAGCAAGACGTTTTTCCACTCCTGCACCTGCACCTTGAATTGCAGGTTGGCCTCGTCGATCAATTGTGAGGTGTGCAAGGGGCCGGCGATCAACTGGCTGTAGTTCTGCACGCCATTGGACAGGAAATGAAAGCAGGCCAGTGCGATCAACAGCATCGCCAGCAGGCTGCCGCTCAGCAGGGCGAGAATTTGTGCTCTCAGGGATTTTTGCAGCATCGCGAGATACTCAGGACAGGGATGAGGCACGCCCGATAAGGCGTGGAATTTTGCCGGACATCCGTGTCGGCGAGCCTTGGCTCATGGCCAAGCGCGCGCAACGTAACCCAAGCGTGATCGGCGCACCAGAGCGCTTCTTGAAAGAAATCCGACCGCCGGTAAGGCATTGATCTGGCGTCACTTTATCGTCACACAAGTGTCATATCCGGTTGCGATGATGCGGCTCAGGTGAATCTGAAAACTCCACGCCAGACGCCCTCCTCGCAGCGAGCCTCCATGAACCACAGCCTCGACCTCAGTCATCGCGATCCTGATTTGTTCGGTCTGCTTTACGGCTTCCGTTTTCGTCCCGGTGAGCGTGGCCGCGAAGTCGATTCGGCGACCGCCCTGCGTTGCTTGCAAGACGACGGCGACCGTGATGAATTCCTCTGGCTGCACCTGAACCTGGCGCACGCCGCGTGTGAGCGCTGGATGAAAAGTCATCTGCAATTGCCCGAAGAGTTCTTCGAGGCGCTGCACGAAGGTTCGCGCTCGACGCGCATCGAGCACGTGGACTCGGCGTTGCTGGCAGTGGTCAACGACGTGGTGTTCAACCTCAGCAGCATGGTGTCTTCGGACGTGTCGACGCTGTGGGTCTGTGTGCGCAGCAAACTGATCGTCAGCGCACGCCTGCAACCGCTGCACTCGGTGGACAAACTGCGTTCGTCGGTGAAGGCCGGCGAATGCTTTCGCTCACCGTCGGAACTGCTGGTGCACCTGCTGCGCGATCAGGGCGAAGTGCTGACGCAGATCGTGCGCAAGACCAGCATGAGCGTCGATCAGGTCGAAGACGAATTACTCTCCTCGCGCCTGTCGACCAACCGCGCCGAACTCGGTGCCAACCGTCGGGTGCTGGTGCGCCTGCAACGCCTGTTGGCGCTGGAGCCGGGCTCCTTGCTGCGCTTGCTCAACCGGCCGCCGGCGTGGCTGCAGAAGGAGGACGTCAAGGAGCTGCGCAAGTCCACCGAGGAATTTGCGCTGATCATCAACGACCTCACCGCCCTCGGCGAGCGGATCAAACTGCTGCAGGAAGAAATCGCCGCCAACCTCAACGAACAGAGCAACCGCACGCTGTTCACCCTGACCGTGGTCACGGTGCTGGCGCTGCCGATCAACATCATCGCCGGCTTCTTCGGCATGAACGTCGGCGGCGTGCCGCTGGCGACGGATCCGGAAGGGTTCTGGATTCTGGTGGCGCTCGTGGCGACGTTTACCGTGATTGCCGGGCGCTGGGCGTTTCGCAAGCGCGGGGATTACTGACCACCGAACCTGATGTCCAGCACAGTTCCCCTGTGGGAGCGAGCTTGCTCGCGAAGACGGAATATCAGGCACCATCATTGTTGAATGACACACCGCTTTCGCGAGCAAGCTCGCTCCCACAGGGATCTGCTTCAGCCTTCAGATCAGTGGTGGAGCTAAAAACCCAAACACTGATCTATCGCAGTCTCTCTGTAATATTTAGCAACGATCATGACGAACAAACCTTCCCTCGCTCAGGATTGTCCGTTCATGGCTACTCCCTCCCTGACCGCCGCCCGCCCCACGTCCGCCCACGGCGGCCGGCCGGCACTTGATAAGAAACCCGGTCCGTTCACTTACGTGGTGTTCTTCGCGGTTCTGGCCATGGGCATGTTGTTCACCGCTTACAGCCTGATGCACGACATGCATGAGCTGGGCACCACCGTCACCACCTGGACCCCGTTCCTGTTGCTCGGCGTGGCGTTGCTGATTGCGCTGGGCTTCGAGTTCGTCAACGGTTTCCACGACACCGCCAACGCCGTCGCGACGGTGATCTACACCCATTCGCTGCCGCCGAACGTGGCGGTGGTCTGGTCGGGCTTCTTCAATTTCCTCGGGGTGCTGCTGTCCAGCGGCGCGGTGGCGTTCGGCATCATCGCCCTGCTGCCGGTGGAGCTGATTCTGCAGGTCGGTTCGTCCGCCGGTTTCGCGATGATCTTTGCCCTGCTGATCGCGGCAATTCTGTGGAACCTCGGCACCTGGTGGCTGGGCCTGCCGGCCTCCTCTTCCCACACGCTGATTGGCTCAATCATCGGCGTCGGCGTGGCCAATGCCCTGATGCACGGGCGCGACGGCACCAGCGGCGTGGACTGGGCGCAGGCCACCAAGATTGGTTACGCGCTGTTGCTGTCGCCGCTGGTGGGCTTCGGCTGCGCGGCGCTGTTGCTGCTGGCCATGCGCGCCTTCATCAAGAACCGCGCGCTGTACAAGGCGCCGCAAGGCAACAACCCGCCACCGTGGTGGATTCGCGGTTTGTTGATCGCCACCTGCACCGGTGTGTCTTTCGCCCACGGCTCCAACGACGGGCAGAAAGGCATGGGCCTGATCATGCTGATTCTGGTCGGCACCCTGCCCATGGCTTACGCCTTGAACCGCACCATGCCCGCCGATCAGGCGCTGCAGTTTGCCGCTGTCGCCGAAGTCACCCAGCAAGCGCTGGTGAAAAACACCCCGCTGCCAGCCCCGGTCGATCCGCGTCCGGTGCTCTCCGATTACGTGCGCAGCAAGCAAGCCACGCCCGCAACTGATCCCCGCCCTCGCCGCCCTGACCGGGCACATTGGCGAAGAGGTCAAAGGCTATGGTTCGCTGTCGAAAGTCCCGGCCGAAGCCATGGGCAACGTGCGCAACGACATGTACCTGGCCAGCGAAAGCATTCGCTTGATGGAGAAGAACAAGGTCGGCAACTTTGACGCCGACACCACGGACAAACTGCAGCTGTTCAAGCAGCAGATCGACAACGCCACGCGCTTTATTCCGTTGTGGGTGAAGATCGCCGTGGCCATCGCCTTGGGGCTGGGGACCATGGTCGGCTGGAAACGGATTGTGGTGACGGTCGGCGAAAAGATCGGCAAGACCCACCTGACCTACGCCCAGGGCGCCTCGGCGGAAACCGTGGCGATGCTGACCATTGGCGCGGCGGACATGTTCGGTTTGCCGGTCTCGACCACCCATGTGTTGTCGTCGGGCGTGGCCGGAACCATGGTCGCCAATGGCGGCGGTTTGCAGATGAAGACCATCCGCAATCTGCTGATGGCGTGGGTGCTGACGTTGCCGGCGGCGGTTCTGCTGTCGGGCAGCCTGTACTGGTTGTTCACCCAGATCTTCTGATCCCCACAAATCCTCTGTAGGAGCTGCGGCACGCTGCGATCTTTTTGATCTTGTTTTTTTACAATCAAAAAGCAAAAGATCGCAGCCTCCGGCAGCTCCTACAGGGTTGTGTTCAGTTTAATGCGCTTCCCCAGCCTTCAGCCCCTCTGGCAATTTTTTGGTCAACAAAATCGCCAACATGCTGATCCCCAGCGCTATCCCGACAAAGTGAAACGCGTCGTTGTAGGCCATGATCAGCGCCTGCTGATGGACGATCTCGCTCAACTTGCCCAACGCCGCCGTGTCACTGCCAAAGCGGTCGGTCATCGACGCCAGCCGCTCAGCCACTTGCGGATTGGTCGGCACCACCGCCTCGCGCAAATAATCGAAGTAAGTCTTGGTCCGTGCATCCAGCAGCGTGGCGAGCAGGGCAATGCCGATCGCACCGCCGAGGTTGCGCAGGATGTTGAACAGGCTCGATGCCGATCCCGCGTCCTGCGGCAGGATGTAAGCGGTGGCGATCAGCGAAATGGTCACCATGATCAGCGGCTGGCCCAGCGCCCGGATGATCTGGATTTGATTGAACTGCGGTCCGGCGAAATCCGGGTTGAGCACTCCCGACGAAAAACTCGCCAGCCCGAACAGTCCGAAGCCCAGGGTGCACAGCCACTTCGGTGAAACGAACTTCATCAGCTTCGGCACCAGCGGAATCAGGAACAGCTGCGGCACGCCCATCCACATGATCACTTCGCCGATTTGCAGGGCGTTGTAGTTTTGGATCTGCGCCAGGTACAGCGGCAGCAGATAAATCGAGCCATACAAGCCGACACCCATGCCCAGGCTGGAAATGCTCGACAGGCCGAAGTTGCGATTGCGCAGGATGCCGAGGTTGATCAGCGGGTTGGGTTTGGAGACCTGCACGATGACGAAGGTGATCAGGCTGAGGAGGGCGATGCTGCCGAGGGTCACGATCAGGTTCGATTCCAGCCAGTCCTTGCGGTGGCCCTCTTCAAGAAACACCTGCAGGCAACCGAGGCCGACACCGAGGGTGAGAATCCCGGTGTAGTCGGTGCTTTTCAGCAGTTTCCAGTGCGCTTCTTTCTTCTCCAGCCCGTACATCAGCCCGGCGATCATGATCAGCCCCGGCGGAATGTTGATGTAAAAAATGTATTCCCAGCCCCAGTTCTCCGTGAGCCAGCCGCCGAGGGTCGGGCCGATGGACGGAGCAAAGGTCGCGGTCATGGCGAACATCGCCATGCCTTTGGCGCGATGATGTTCGGGGAGTTTGATCAGGGTCAGGGTGAACGCCAGCGGGATCAGCGCGCCGCCGGTGAAACCCTGCATGGCGCGAAAGACAATCATGCTTTCGAGGCTCCAGGCCATCGAGCACAGCAACGATGACACCAGAAACCCCAGCGACACCCACACCGCCAGCCGTCGTGCCGAGAGCAACTGCACCAGCCACGCGGTCAGCGGAATCATGATGATCTCCGCGACCAGATAGGAGGTGGAAATCCACGAGCCTTCTTCCAGTGTCGCCGACAGCGCGCCCTGAATGTCCTTGAGCGAAGAGTTGGTGATCTGAATGTCGAGCACTGCCATGAAGGCGCCAAGCATCACGCTCATCACCGCGATCCAGTCCCGCCGGGTCGGTTCGCCGGCCGGGCGGATCAGTTGATCACCGGCCATTGTCTGGGGCGTCTTTGATGTTCACGGTGGCGGTGACCGACATGCCCGGACGGATCTTGCCATGCAACGGATTGTCAGCCTTGAACGTCAATTTCACCGGAATCCGCTGCACGACTTTGGTGAAGTTGCCGGTGGCGTTGTCCGGCGGCAACAGGCTGAACTGCGCACCCGAGGCGGCGAACAGACTGTCGACACGCGCCTCGATCGGCGTGTCGCTGTAGGCGTCGAAAGTCAGTTCGGCTTTTTTGGCCGGGGACCATGTGGCCGATCTGGGTTTCCTTGAAGTTGGCCTGCACCCAGATGTCTTCGTCCGGGACGATCGACAGCAGGTACGCGCCGGCCTGCACCACTTGGCCGTTGCGCGCGGCACGCTGGCCGACCATGCCGCTGATCGGCGCGTGGATATCGCTGCGGGTCAGGTTGAGTTCGGCCTGGGCCAGATCGGCGCGGGCGTTGGCGATCTGCGCGTCGAGACGTTTGATCTCGGCGGTCAGTGCGTTGACCTGCTGGCGCTGACTCTGCGCATCGGCCTGAGCCTTGGCCACTTGCGAGCGGGCGATATGGTTGTCGGCGGAGAGGGTGGTGACCCGTTCCTCGGACACAAAACCAGGCTTGCGCAGGGCTTCAGCGCGCGACAGATCTATCTGCGAACGACCCAGCGATGCCTGGGAGGCGGCCACTTGCGCGTCGCTGGCGGCGATCAGGCTCGATTGCTGAGTCAGTTTGCTTTGTGCCTGCAAGCGCTCGGCTTCGCGGGTGGCGAGGGCGGCGCTGGCGCGATCCACGGCCAGGCGGAAATCATTGGGTTCGAGGCGTACCAGCAACTGGCCTTTTTCCACGTGCTGGTTGTCCTGCACCAGCACTTCGTCGATGCGCGCGCTCAACTGGCTGGAGACGCGGGTGATCTCGCCCTGGACATAGGCATTGTCGGTGCTTTCATAAAAGCGTCCCTTGAAAAACCAATGGGCGAAGAAGCCCCCGGCAATCAACAGAACCAGCAGCAGGAAAACGAACAGGCGACGCTTGAGTTGGGCAGGCATGGGCAAACTGTAGTCGAGGAATTGTAAGGAAAGTTATCAGGGGGAGAATCTGGCACGAAGCCGATAAACGGTAAATGCTGTCGACCGATATTCGGCCATTCGCCACGCTCTATGGGCGTTCCAGCCGCAAACTTGGCTTAAATGCCCTGCCCGCTGGAGCGGGGCGGGTGTCGCCTGTTACCATTCGCCGCTTGATTGTTTTGCTTTTCATTTCTTTTCGAGACATGCCATGACCACCGTCCGCACTCGCATCGCGCCATCGCCTACCGGGGACCCCCACGTAGGTACCGCTTACATCGCATTGTTCAACTACTGCTTTGCCAAGCAGCATGGCGGTGAGTTCATCCTGCGCATCGAAGACACCGACCAGTTGCGTTCGACCCGCGAGTCCGAGCAGCAGATTTTCGACGCCCTGCGCTGGCTGGGGATCGACTGGAGCGAAGGCCCGGATGTCGGCGGCCCGCACGGCCCGTACCGGCAGAGCGAGCGTGGCGATATCTATCAGAAGTATTGCCAGCAACTGGTGGACATGGGCCACGCGTTCCCATGCTTCTGCACCGCTGAAGAACTGGACCAGATGCGCGCCGAACAAATGGCGCGCGGCGAAACCCCGCGTTACGACGGCCGCGCGCTGCTGTTGTCCAAGGAAGAAGTCGCGGCGCGTCTGGCCGCTGGCGAGCCGCACGTGATCCGTATGAAGGTGCCGACCGAAGGCGTCTGCGTGGTGCCGGACATGCTGCGCGGCGATGTCGAGATCCCGTGGGATCGCATGGACATGCAAGTGCTGATGAAGACCGACGGCCTGCCGACGTACTTCCTCGCCAACGTGGTCGACGACCACCTGATGGGCATCACCCATGTGCTGCGTGGCGAAGAATGGCTGCCGTCGGCGCCGAAACTGATCCTGCTCTACGAATACTTCGGCTGGGAACAACCGGAGCTGTGCTACATGCCGCTGCTGCGTAACCCGGACAAGAGCAAGCTGTCCAAACGCAAGAACCCGACCTCGGTGACCTTCTACGAGCGCATGGGCTTCATGCCGGAAGCAATGCTCAATTACCTCGGTCGCATGGGCTGGTCGATGCCGGACGAGCGCGAGAAGTTCTCGCTGCAGGAAATGGTCGACAACTTCGACCTCAAGCGTGTGTCCCTCGGCGGGCCGATCTTCGACATCGAGAAACTGTCGTGGCTCAACGGCCAGTGGCTGCGTGACCTGCCGGTGGAAGAGTTCGCCGCGCGTGTGCAGAAGTGGGCGTTCAATTCCGAATACATGATGAAGATCGCGCCGCACGTCCAGGGCCGCGTGGAAACCTTCAGCCAGGTTGCACCGTTGGCCGGGTTCTTCTTTGCCGGTGGTGTCAATCCGGATGCCAAGCTGTTCGAATCGAAGAAGCTTTCGGGCGATCAGGTGCGTCAGCTGATGCAGTTGATCCTGTGGAAGCTGGAAAGCCTGCGTCAGTGGGAGAAGGACAGCATCACCGCGACGATTCAGGCGGTAGTCGAATCCCTTGAGCTGAAGCTGCGTGACGCGATGCCGCTGATGTTTGCCGCGATCACCGGGCAGGCCAGTTCGGTGTCGGTACTCGATGCGATGGAAATCCTCGGCCCGGACCTGACCCGTTTCCGTCTGCGCCAGGCGATTGACCTGCTGGGCGGCGTGTCGAAGAAAGAAAACAAAGAGTGGGAAAAGCTGCTGGGCGCTATCGCCTAAGCACTTGTGATTCCCTGTAGGAGCTGCCGAAGGCTGCGATCTTTTGCTCTTGCTTCTAAAGACCAACGGCAAAAGATTGCAGCCTGCGCCAGCTCCTACAGGTCGGCGGCGTGCGTAAACCTCCCGGATTTTCGGGGGGAGGGCGGTAAGTGATTGTTATGCCGACAAAAAACTTTGAATTTTTTCAAAAAATAAGTTTGACAGGCTTTCGATACGCCCTTAAGATTCGCCCCGTCCTCAGCGATGACATCAACGATGAGGGGCTATAGCTCAGCTGGGAGAGCGCTTGCATGGCATGCAAGAGGTCGACGGTTCGATCCCGTCTAGCTCCACCAATTTACACTTCGAAGCCTGGCCACACCGGCTTCGAAGCGATCAACAATCAGCGTTGATCAGTTGTATGGAAGGGTTTGCGTCCCCTTCGTCTAGTGGCCTAGGACACCGCCCTTTCACGGCGGTAACAGGGGTTCGAGTCCCCTAGGGGACGCCAGTTTTACAGAAGCGATGTTGCAAGATGTCGCTCCGCCGCGAGGCGAAAAATCCGGGGCTATAGCTCAGCTGGGAGAGCGCCTGCATGGCATGCAGGAGGTCAGCGGTTCGATCCCGCTTAGCTCCACCAATTTTACAGTTCAAGGTCTGGCCACACCGGCTTGAATCAGATCAGATCTCAGCACTGATCAGCTGTATAGAAGGGTTTGTGTCCCCTTCGTCTAGTGGCCTAGGACACCGCCCTTTCACGGCGGTAACAGGGGTTCGAGTCCCCTAGGGGACGCCACGATTACCCGCTCTGCGGGATTTATAAGGGTCATTCAATTATTGAATGGCCCTTTTGTTTGTCTGGCGTTTGGCCAACTCTCCATTTTCCTTACACTGTGCTTCAGACCAGCGGTCATATCCTCGACTTGCAGAATATTATTATGCGAATAATATTCTAGGCGTAATATTCGGAGGCAACGATGAACGATAAAAAAGCTCAAACCCGCGAACGCATCCTCAAGGCTGCCAGCGCTGCGCTGATGCAGCGGGGTCCGGCGGATCCCAGCGTAGGCGAAGTGATGGGCGCCGCCGGCCTGACTGTTGGTGGTTTCTACGCGCACTTCGAAAGCAAGGACGCGATGATGCTCGAAGCGTTCAAGCAGCTGCTCAGCCGTCGACGCGACCTGATTGCCGACATGGACGCCGAGCTGACCGGCGAAGAGCGTCGCGCTCTGGTTGCTGCGTTCTATCTGTCGCGTAAGCATCGGGATTCCAGCGATGCTGCGTGCCCGATACCGGCTTCGATTGGCGAACTGGGGCGTCTGCCGGAATCCTTCCGCATCGCACTGAACGAACACCTGGAACTGATGATTGCGCAGTTGGCGTCCAGCCCCGAGGACACCGACAAGGCATTGGCCGATGTGGCGTTGATGGTGGGTGGTCTGGCGCTGGCACGCGCGCTGGGCCCGGGCGATTTATCCGATCGATTGCTGCGCGCTGCCAAGTCGGCGGTGCGTTGACCTGAAGGCAATACGCCTGAGGAGAGAGCGATGAACACGTTGAAGTGGGTTCGTGGCGTTAATGGCACCTTGGGCTGGATTGCACCAAAGCGGGTAGCGAGCAAAATGCGCGTAGCGTTCATGACGCCGCGCACGTTGCCGCTGCGCGATTGGGAGCTGCCGCTGCTGGCGAGCTCCGAACGCATCACTTTGCGCTTTGGCCTGTCGGCGCTGCGCTGGGGGCCAAGGCCCGGCGGTGCTGCTGATGCACGGCTGGGAAGGGCGACCCACGCAGTTTGCGGCGTTGATCACCGCGCTGGTCGAGGCCGGTTACACCGTCGTTGCCCTTGATGGTCCGGCTCATGGTCGTTCGCCGGGGCGTGAAGCCAACGTCGTACTGTTCGCCCGCGCCATGCTCGAAGCAGCCGCCGAACTGCCACCGCTGCAAGCCGTCATCGGCCACTCCATGGGCGGCGCCAGTGCCATGCTCGCGGTCCAATTGGGGCTGCGTACCGAAACCCTGGTCAGCATCGCGGCGCCCGCACGGATCCTTGGAGTGTTGCGTGGTTTCGCCCGCTATGTCGGCATGCCGCCGCGAGCGCGCTCGGCGTTCATCCGTCAGGTCGAGCAGGACGTCGGCATGCGCGCCGCCACCCTCGATGTCGCGCACTATCAATTGGATATGCCGGGCCTGATCGTGCATGCCGAGGATGACAATTTCGTCCCGGTCAAGGAATCGCAATTGATCCACGAGTCCTGGTTCGACAGTCGCCTGTTGCGCCTGGAAAGCGGCGGTCACCAGCGTGTACTGGCCGACCCTCGGGTGGTTGATGGCGTGTTATCACTGTTGGCGGGGCGCAGCCTTCAAGCGCGGCAATCGGCCTGACATCCGTTACACTGCCCCGGTTGAATAATCTGACCGGGAGTGGGGCATGGGCTGGGATCGGGCAACGCCGTTCACCATTGATCTGCAAGTAGGCGCCGAGGACATCGACGGGTTGGGCCACGCCAACAACGCGGTGTACGTGACCTGGCTCGAACGCTGCGCCTGGCGTCACTCGCAGCGTCTGGGGCTGGATCTGGTCGAGTACCGGCGCCTGGATCGGGCGATGGCCGTGGTGCGGCACGAAATCGATTACCTGGCGGCGGCCTACGAAGGCGACGAGCTGCAACTGGCAACCTGGATCGTCGATTGGGATCAGCGCCTGAAAATGACCCGGCACTTCCAGCTGATCCGCCCCAGCGACAACGCCACCCTGTTGCGCGCCCAGACCACCTTCGTCTGCATCGAACTGTCCACCGGCAAGCCCAAGCGCATGCCGGCAGAGTTCATCGAGGGTTACGGCCCGGCGATCCAGTTCCCAGCCTGACCCAATCCCTGTAGGCGCTGCCGAAGGCTGCGATCTTTTGATTGTGATCCTTAAAAAATCAAAAGTCAAAAGATCGCAGCCTGCGGCAGCTCCTACAGGTGGTCGTGGGTTTAACCTGCTTAATCCAGTAAACTGCCGCACGTTTTTTCTTCCTGAGTAGTGTGTTCCCCATGCAAATTGCCCTGGCGCCCATGGAGGGGTTGGTCGACGACATCCTGCGCGACGTGCTGACCCGCGTTGGCGGCATCGACTGGTGCGTGACCGAATTCATTCGGGTCAACGATCAGCTGCTCACCCCGGCTTATTTCCACAAGTTCGGCCCGGAGCTGCTCAACGGCGCCCGCACCCGTTCCGGCGTGCCGCTGCGCGTGCAATTGTTGGGTTCCGATCCGGTGTGCCTGGCGGAAAACGCGGCGCTGGCCTGCGAGCTCGGCTCGGAAGTCATCGACCTGAACTTCGGCTGCCCGGCCAAGACCGTCAACAAATCGCGGGGCGGGGCGGTGCTGCTCAAGGAGCCGGAACTGCTCAACAGCATTGTCGAGCACGTGCGTCGCGCCGTGCCGGCACACATCCCGGTCACCGCGAAGATGCGCCTGGGTTTCGACAGCCCGGATGGCTCGCTGGTCTGCGCCACCGCGCTGGCCGAGGGCGGCGCCGAACACATCGTGGTGCATGCCCGTACCAAGGTCGATGGCTACAAGCCGCCGGCGCATTGGGAGTGGATTCCGCGGGTGCAGGACGTGGTCAAGGTGCCGGTGTTCGCCAACGGTGATATCTGGAGCGTCGAGGACTGGCGCCGCTGCCGCGAGATCAGCGGCGTCGAAGACATCATGCTCGGACGCGGTCTGGTATCGCGCCCGGATCTTGCCAGGCAGATCGCCGCCGCGCGCGCTGGTGAAGACGTGGTCGAGATGAGCTGGACCGAGCTGCTGCCGCTGATTCAGGACTTCTGGCTGCAAGCCAAGGCGCAGATGACCGCACGCCAATCGCCGGGTCGCTTGAAGCAGTGGCTGGCGATGCTGACGCGCAATTATCCCGAGGCTACCGAGCTGTTTACTGTGCTGCGTCGCGAGACAGAACCGGACCAGGTCTCGCGTTTACTGGGTTTGCCGGTCGCCGAAGCGGCCTGAAAAAAATCTTCAAATACTCTCTTGAAATCATTTTGGCGGTCCCTATCTAAGGGTTACGCGATGCCGAATTCGGGTCGCGGAGACACAAAAACTTGCTGATTGTTTTCAGGAGATTTGAACCATGAGTACTGCATTTTCCCTGGCACCACTGTTCCGTTCTTCGGTGGGTTTCGACCGTTTCAACGACCTGTTCGAAACCGCTCTGCGCAACGAGCCAGGCAGCACCTACCCACCCTACAACGTGGAAAAACACGGTGACGATCAATACCGCATCGTCGTGGCGGCCGCCGGTTTCCAGGAAGAAGACCTGGAGCTGCAAGTCGAGAAGGGTGTGCTGACCATCAGTGGCGGCAAGCGTGATGTCAACGAAGGCGTGACCTTCCTGCATCAAGGCATTGCCCAGCGGGCTTTCAAGCTGTCCTTCCGCCTGGCTGATCACATCGAGATCAAGGCCGCCGATCTGAGCAACGGTCTGCTGAGCATCGACCTGTTGCGGGTGATCCCGGAAGAAGCGAAAGCCAAGCGCATCCCGATCAACGGAGCGCAAAAGCCGGTTCTGCAATAAGACCGAGCAATAAAAAAGGGCGCCACTGGCGCCCTTTTTTTGTGCCCGTCATTCGAGCATCTTTTTCAACGCTTCCAGTGCCACCGGCCGACTGTGCAGGTAGCCCTGATACAAATGGCAGCCGAGCCCTTGCAGGAACGCCAGTTGCTCCGGCGTCTCCACGCCTTCGGCAATCACCTCCAGTTCCAGGCTGCGGGCCATGGCGACGATGGCGCGGATGATCTCGGCGTCGTTGGGGTCGGTGGTTGCGTCGCGGATGAACGACTGGTCGATTTTCAGAGTATCGACCGGCAGGCGTTTGAGGTAAGTCAGCGATGAATAGCCGGTGCCGAAATCGTCCATGGCGAAGCTCACACCGAGCTTTTTCAGGCGACGCATTTTGCTAATGGTGTCTTCCAGGTTCTGGATGACGATGCCTTCGGTGATCTCCAGTTTCAGCAGCGAGCAGGGCAGGCCGTGGCTGCTCATGCTGTGTTCGATACGTTCGACGAAGTCGTTCTGGCGGAACTGCCGTGGGCTGATGTTCACGCACAGGCTGAAGTTGAGCGGGTCGACCAGTTTCAGCGCGATCAATTGTTTGAACGCCTCGCAGGCTTCATCGAGAATCCAGGTGCCGACTTCCAGAATCAGACCGCTGTCTTCCAGTACCTTGATGAATTCGGTGGGCGATTGCGCGCCGAGTTCCGGGTGGTTCCAGCGCACCAGCGCTTCGGCACCGATGATGCGGTTGTCCTGCGCGTCGACCTGCGGCTGGTAATGCACGTTGAACTCGCCGCGCGACAACGCCAGGCGCAGATCGGTCTCCATGCGCAACCGCTCGCTGGCCGCTTTCTGCATGGTGTTGTGGTACATCTGCGTGGTGTTGCGCCCGGAGTCCTTGGCCCGGTAAAGGGCAATGTCGGCGCGCTTGAGCAGGTCGGTCGGGGTCGAGCCGTGGTCGGGAATCAGCGCCACGCCGATACTCGGTGTCACTTGCAGGCGCTGGCCGTCGAGGAACATCGGCTCCGACAGCAGCTCGCGAATGGTGTCGGCCAGCTCGCGCACTTGCGCGCTGACCTCGTTGCGCGTGCCTTCGAGACCGCTGAGCAGTACCACGAATTCATCGCCGCCGAGACGCGCCACCGTGTCCTCCATGCGCACGCTGGCTTCGAGCCGTGCGGTGATGATTTTCAGCACCGTATCGCCGACCGGATGGCCCAGCGAGTCGTTGATGTGCTTGAAGTGGTCAAGGTCGAGGAACAGCAGCGCACCGCGCAGGTTGTGGCGCTTGAGCAGGGCGATCTGCTGGCTCAGGCGATCCATCAGCAAGGCGCGGTTGGGCAGGTTGGTGAGCGGGTCGTGATAGGCCAGGTGGCGGATCTGCGCCTCGGCATTTTTCAGCAGGCTGACGTCGCGCGCGGTCAGCAGCAGGCACGCGGTTTCGTTGAGGGTGATCGGTTCGATCGACACCTCCACCGTCAGCAACTCGCCGCGCTTGTTGCGTCCGAGCATTTCCTGGTGATGCACGCGGCCCTTGATCTGCAGTTCGGCGAGCAGCGCCGAGCGTTGTTTCTCTTCGGCCCAGATGCCGATCTGATACACAGTCTTGCCCACCACCTCGTCAGCGCGATAGCCGGTCAGGCGGCAGAAACCGTCGTTGACCTCCAGATAGCGCCCGGTGTCGCGCTCGGTGATGGTGATCGCGTCGGGGCTGGAGTGAAACGCCTTGGCGAATTTCTCTTCGCTGGCCTTGAGCGCGGCCTCGGAGCGCTGCTGTTGGGTGATGTCGCGCAGGGTGGTGACGATGCATGGCTGATTGCCGACGCTGATCTGCCGACTGGAAATCACACACGTTAGCGACTGGCCGTCCTTGTGCTGGACGATGATCGCGACATTGCTCAGGCCCTGTTCGCGGATGACGCGTTCGATGCGTTGCAGGCTCTTTGCCGAGGCGTCCCACAGGCCGATGTCTTCGGCGGTGCGTCCGATCACGTCGGCGGCGCTCCAGCCGAAAGTCTGGGTGAAGCTGTTGTTGATTTCGATGAACTCGCCGCTGTCCTGACGGGTCACGCAGATCGGGTCCGGACTGACCTGAAACAATGTCGCGAATTTTTCTTCCGAGGCGACCAGACGTTGCTCGCGCTCGACCTGATCGGTGATGTCCAGCAAGGTCCCGGCCATGCGCAGCGGCGCGCCGTTTTCGTCGCGATAGAGGCGGGCGCGGCTTTCCAGATAGCGTGAGCTGCCGTCGGGCAGTTGCACGCGATAAGTCAGCTGATAGTTGCCGGCCGGGCCTTCGCGCAGGCTGCGGTAGGCGTCGCGCATGCTGTCGCGCTCTTCGCCGGGCACGCCTTCGAAAAACTCTTCGAATGACTCGTGAAACGGAATCGGTTCCAGCCCGTGCAACTGCGCGGCCCGCGCCGAACCGTAGAGCATGCCGCTGGGAATGTGCCAGTCCCAAGTGCCGAGCTGCGCCGAATCCAGCGCCAGATCAAGGCGTTCCTGGCTGTCTTTCAAGGCGTGTTCGGCAGCTTTGCGCTCGGTGGTGTCGAGGAACGTGCTGAGCAGATACGGCTGGCCTTCGAGCTCGACCTTTTGCGCGCTGAGAATGCCGTCATGGATCTGCCCGTTGCTGGCGCGAAACTGCACTTCCATGCTGACCAGTTCGCCTTTGGCCTTGGTCTTTTTCACCAGTTCGGCACGTTGTTCGGGGTGTACCCACAGGCCCAGCTCCAGGGTGGTGCGGCCAATGGCGCTCTGCACCGGCCAACCGAACAGGCTTTCGAAATACTGGTTGGCCTCGCTGATCAGGCCGTCTTCCTGGCGCGTCAGCAACACCATGTTCGGGCACAGATGAAAGAGTGTGGCGAAACGTTTCTCCGAGCTGCTGAGGGCCTGTTCGCGTTGACGTTGGTGGGTGATTTCGCGAATCACCCCGATCATTCGGGGACGGCCGTTTTTGTCCGGCAGCAGGCTGCCGCTGATTTCCAGCCAGTGCAGGCTGCCGTCGGGCCAGCGGATGCGGTGGTGCATCGCCTGTTCCAGCGGCGCGCCGGCAATCACCGCGTGGAAGGCGCGCACGGTTTTCGCCCGGTCTTCGGGTGGCAGCAGGTCGAGGTATTCGAGGTCTTGGGGCAGCGGTTGCCGTGGATCGAAACCGAACAGCGCCTGAGTGCCCCGTGACCAACTGATCTGACCACGCTCGATGTCCCAATACCAGGCGCCGAGCCGGGCGCCGTTGAGTGCGGCGAGCAGTTGCGGCGCACTCTCCCAGCTCTGCTCGGAACGTCGCGGATCAATGGCCTGAATACGCGGCATCGGCGGAATTCGGTCAACAGATTTCGGCATTGTTAACGGGCCTTGAGCTGATGGTGGCGTTAGGCACAGGGACAGCGGCTCTATAGGAGTAGCACAAGTTAGCCTGGAGTCCCTGGCAGATCGATTTGCGCATCCAGCAAGGCCATGAAAGCCCTTGCCGCATTCGACAGCGTCCGTTCGGTGTGCACGATATAGCCTAGCTGGCGACTGAGCTGTATGCCCGGCAAAGGTATGCGCGCCACCTGTTCGTCAAGCATGGTACGGGGCAGAACACTCCAGGCCAGTCCAATGGACACCATCATCTTGATGGTTTCCAGGTAGTTGGTGCTCATGGCGATGTTCGGCGTCAGCCCTTGGGCTTCGAACAAGCGTTGGACAATGTGATGAGTAAAGGTGTTGCCGCCGGGAAAAACCGCCGGATGACCGGCAACGTCCGCCAGGCTCACGGCGCCATTGCTGATCAGCGAATGCTCCGGCGCTACCACGAAATCCAGCGGGTCGTCCCACACCGGCGTGGCTTTGACCAGTGTGTGCGGCTCCGGGGCCAGAGTGATCACCGCCAGCTCGGCGCGGCCGTGGAGAATTTCTTCGTAGGCCACTTCCGAATCGAGGAACTGAATATCCAGCGCCACTTGTGGGTAGCGGCGGGTGAATTCCCTCAAGAGTGGCGGCAAACGGTGCAGGCCGATGTGGTGACTGGTGGCCAGGGTCAGGCGACCGCTGACTTCACCGGTCAGGTTGGTCAGGGCGCGACGGGTGTCGTCCAGCACGTTGAGAATCTGGTACGCCCGGGGCAGCAGAGCGCGGCCGGCTTCGGTCAGGCCGACTTCACGACCCAGGCGGTCGAACAGCCGCACGTTCAATTGTTGCTCCAGCCCGGCGATGCGTTTGCTGATCGCCGGTTGGGTCAGATGCAGGCGTTCCCCGGCGCCGGAGAAGCTGCCAGTCTCGGCGATAGCGATAAACGCATTGAGGTTGGCCAGATCCATGGTTTGTATTCCAGTTGGTTATCCAAAGCATAAAAAAATATGAATTTGAGTTATTTAATGTAACCCCATAGGATCGGCCTCACAAGCCAAAGGGTTATTGATAAGCCCAGGGCATAGAAACAAGCTGATGAGGAACCGTCTGATGGCCGGCAAAACGCTCTACGACAAGCTCTGGGATTCGCATTTGGTCAAGCAGCGCGACGATGGCTCGGCGCTGATCTATATCGATCGTCACATCATCCACGAAGTGACCTCGCCGCAAGCCTTCGAAGGCCTGCGTCTGGCCGGGCGCAAGCCGTGGCGCATCGATGCCAACATCGCGACCCCGGACCACAACGTACCGACCACGCCAGAACGCAAGGGCGGCATCACGGCCATTGCCGACCAGGTCTCGCGTTTGCAGGTTCAGACCCTCGATGACAACTGTGATGAGTACGGTATCGTCGAGTTCAAGATGAACGACATCCGTCAGGGCATCGTCCACGTGATCAGCCCGGAGCAGGGCGCAACCTTGCCGGGCATGACCGTGGTCTGCGGCGACTCGCACACCTCGACCCACGGTGCCTTCGGTGCCTTGGCGCACGGGATCGGCACATCCGAGGTCGAGCACGTGCTCGCCACCCAGTGCCTGGTCGCCAAGAAGATGAAAAACATGCTGGTGCGCGTCGAGGGCCAGTTGCCGTTCGGCGTGACCGCCAAGGACATCGTCCTCGCGGTGATCGGCAAGATCGGCACCGCCGGCGGTAACGGCCATGCCATCGAATTCGCCGGCAGCGCGATTCGTGATCTGTCCGTCGAAGGCCGCATGACCATCTGCAACATGTCCATCGAAGCCGGCGCCCGCGTGGGTCTGGTGGCAGCGGATGAAAAGACCGTCGAGTACGTCAAGGGCCGTCCGTTTGCGCCGAAAGGCGCGCAGTGGGATCAGGCGGTTGAAGCCTGGAAAGACCTGGTCTCCGACGCCGATGCCAAGTTCGACACCGTGGTTGAACTCGACGCTGCGCAGATCAAGCCGCAAGTCAGCTGGGGCACCTCGCCTGAAATGGTCTTGGCCGTTGATCAGAACGTGCCGGATCCGGCCAAAGAGATGGATCTGGTCAAGCGCGACTCGATCGTCCGCGCCTTGAAGTACATGGGTTTGAGCGCCAATCAGGCGATCACCGACATTCAGCTGGATCGCGTGTTCATCGGCTCCTGCACCAACTCGCGCATCGAAGACTTGCGCGCTGCAGCCGTGATTGCCAAGGGCCGCAAAGTCGCTTCGACGATCAAGCAGGCCATCGTGGTGCCGGGCTCGGGTCTGGTGAAGGCGCAGGCGGAGGCCGAAGGTCTCGACAAGATCTTCCTCGAAGCCGGTTTTGAGTGGCGTGAGCCGGGTTGCTCGATGTGCCTGGCGATGAACCCGGACCGTTTGGAGTCCGGCGAGCATTGCGCTTCGACCTCCAACCGTAACTTCGAAGGCCGTCAGGGTGCCGGTGGTCGTACCCACCTCGTGAGCCCGGCCATGGCCGCTGCGGCGGCGGTGAACGGTCGTTTCATCGACGTTCGTGAATTGATCTGAAGGAGAGCGCAGCATGAAAGCTTTTACCCAGCACACTGGTCTTGTCGCGCCTCTGGATCGTGCCAACGTCGACACCGACCAGATCATTCCCAAGCAGTTCTTGAAATCGATCAAGCGCACCGGTTTCGGCCCGAACCTGTTCGACGAGTGGCGTTACCTGGATGTCGGCCAGCCGTATCAGGACAACTCCAAGCGCCCGTTGAACAAGGACTTCGTGCTCAATGCCGAGCGTTATCAAGGCGCCAGCGTGTTGCTGGCCCGTGAGAACTTCGGTTGCGGTTCCAGCCGTGAACACGCCCCGTGGGCGCTGGAAGAATACGGTTTCCGCAGCATCATCGCGCCGAGCTACGCCGACATCTTCTTTAACAACAGCTTCAAGAACGGCTTGCTGCCGATCATTCTGAGCGACGCTGAAGTCGATGAACTGTTCAAGCAGGTCGAGGCCGCGCCGGGCTATCAGTTGCAGATCGATCTGCACGAGCAGACCGTGACCAGCCCGAACGGCAAGGTGTACCACTTCGAGATCGACGCGTTCCGCAAGCATTGCCTGCTCAATGGTCTGGATGATATCGGCCTGACCTTGCAGGACGGCGATGCGATTGCCGCGTTCGAGGCCAAGCATCGCGTGAGCCAGCCGTGGTTGTTTCGCGACGCGTGATGATTCGAAGCTGATGTAGTCAGAGCTGGCCCCATCGCTGGCAAGCCAGCTCCCACAGGTTTTGTGAACGCTGCAAATCAATGTGGGAGCT
>NZ_JABULD010000069.1:0-21065 GCF_014060985.1 Pseudomonas sp. MD195_PC81_125 | reverse complement strand
AGGCTCAAGGCGTTGTTCGATCAGCGACGACGGAACAGCGGCAGCGGTTCGTCGGTGGCGGCCTGATAGGTGACCGAGAAGTCTTTCAGGCTTTCCAGTGCTTCGTACGGGTCCTTGTCGGCGCGCAAGGCGAACGCATCGAAACCGCAACGGTGCATGTAGAACAACTGGTCACGCAGCACATCGCCAATCGCCCGCAGTTCGCCTTTGAAACCGTAACGGTCGCGCAGCAGGCGGGCGTTGGAGTAGTTGCGGCCGTCGGTGAAGGCCGGGAAGTTCAGCGCGATGACCTGAAACTCGGCCACGTCGTTACCGATCTCCTCGGCTTCTTCATCGGCGTCCAGCCACACACCCAGTCCGCCGTCGCGGGCCTTGAGCATGCGGCTGTGTTCACGCCAAAGCTGCAACGGAACAATCAGATCGTCGCAATTGCTGATGTCGTCGATGTTGAAATCTTTCGGCAGCAAGTGCCAGGTTTCGTCGACGACTTCGTTGTTCTTAATGATTCGCTGCATAGACGCGTTCCTTGAAGAGGTCGATGCCAATACGCTGGTAGGTGTCGATGAAGCGCTCGTCTTCGGTACGTTGTTCAACGTACACGTCGATCAGCTTCGAGATCACCTCCGGCATGTCGTCCTGGGCAAAGGACGGGCCGAGGATCTTGCCCAGGCTCGCGTCACGGCTGGCGCTGCCACCGAGGGACACCTGGTAGAACTCTTCCCCTTTCTTGTCCACCCCGAGAATGCCGATGTGACCGACGTGGTGGTGACCACAGGCGTTCATGCAGCCGGAGATGTTCAGGTCCAGCTCACCGATGTCGAACAGGTAGTCCAGGTCGTCGAAACGGCGCTGGATCGATTCGGCGATCGGGATCGACTTGGCGTTGGCCAGCGAGCAGAAATCACCGCCCGGGCAGCAGATGATGTCGGTCAACAGGCCGATGTTTGGCGTGGCGAAGCCGCTTTCACGCAGTTCGCCCCACAGGGTGAACAGTTGGCTCTGCTCGACATCGGCCAGGATGATGTTCTGCTCGTGCGACGTGCGCAGTTGGCCGAAGCTGTAACGCTCGGCCAGGTCGGCGACAGCGTCGAGCTGCTTGTCGGTGATGTCACCCGGGGCGACGCCGGTCGGTTTCAGCGACAGGGTCACCGCGACATAACCCGGCTTCTTGTGCGCCAGGGTGTTGCGCGAGCGCCAGCGGGCGAAACCCGGATGCTCCTTGTCGAGTTCGGCCAGGGCCGCGGTCTGGTTCTCCAGAACCTTGTAGTCCGGATCGACAAAGTGCTTGGCGACGCGATGCAGTTCGGCTTCGGTCAGTGTGGTCTGGCCGCCGCGCAGGTGCTCCATCTCGGCATCGACTTTTTGCGCGAAGACTTCGGGGGTCAGCGCCTTGACGAGGATCTTGATCCGCGCCTTGTATTTGTTGTCGCGACGGCCATAGCGGTTGTACACACGCAGGATGGCGTCGAGGTAGCTCAACAGGTCCTGCCACGGCAGGAACTCGTTGATGAATGCGCCGACCACCGGGGTACGGCCCAGGCCACCGCCGACCAGTACACGGAAACCCAGTTCGCCGGCGGCGTTGTGGACCGGCTCCAGGCCGATGTCGTGAACTTCGATGGCGGCACGGTCAGCGGTCGAACCGTTGACGGCAATCTTGAATTTGCGTGGCAGGTAGGCGAATTCCGGGTGGAATGTGGTCCACTGACGGACGATTTCGCACCATGGGCGCGGGTCGATCACCTCATCGGCGGCGACACCGGCGAACTGGTCGGTGGTGACGTTGCGCAGGCAGTTGCCGCTGGTCTGGATCGCGTGCATTTGCACGGTGGCCAGTTCCGCGAGGATGTCCGGAATGTCTTCCACCGCCGGCCAGTTGAACTGCACGTTCTGCCGGGTACTGATGTGGGCGTAGCCCTTGTCGTAGTCGCGGGCAATCTTCGCCATCATGCGCACCTGACGGGAAGTCAGTTGGCCGTAAGGCACCGCCACGCGCAACATCGGCGCAAAACGCTGGATGTACAGGCCATTTTGCAGGCGCAGGGGGCGGAATTCTTCTTCGCTCAGCTCACCTGCCAGATAGCGTCGGGTCTGATCACGGAACTGCTTGACGCGGTCCTCGATGATCCGCTGATCGTACTCGTCGTATACGTACATATAAGTCCTGTTCTCAGGCTTTGGGCTACTCGGAAAACGCTGCGTTTTCGCTTGCTGGAGTCCGATGGTGCCTCTGCAATTACGCGCGCACGGCCGCGCACTCCCTAACGGAGCCGGGGCAATATACCCGTTTGCAGTTATGCGCAAAAGTGATGTTTGAGTATATGTAAAGAACCAAATCGCCTAACGAGAATAGTTGTTGATTAACCCACATTTGTCGCGGGGGCAATCATCGTCTTAACTGTGATCGAGTCTTTCTGCAATCACCGATAAAACCGACAAGAGGCGATGCAATGAGCAATCCGACCAAGGCAAAGAAAAGCGATAGCAGTGTCGATGCATGGGCCATTCTGTTCCTGATTATTCTGGTCGTAGGGACAGCGGTATTCTGGGTCAGCCATCAGTAAACGACCGATCCGGGTCCGCTTCCGACGATTGTCGGACAAAAAACGGGATCAGGCGTCAATAGCCGCTGATTCGGGGGCTATAATGCGCGGCCATTTTTCCTTGGGCCCGGGTCTTTCATGTTGAAGTTTTTCTGCCTCAGCCTCCTGCTGTTCGGTGCGGTTTTCGGATCCGCAGCCCGGGCAGAGTCGGTGCTGTTCCTCAACCCGGGTACGACTCAGGAAGCGTTCTGGGTCAGCTATTCGCAATTCATGCAATCGGCGGCGCGTGACCTTGGCATCGATTTGCAGATCCTCTATTCCCGACGCCAGCCCGAACTCACCGTGGCCCAGGCCAGGATTGCCCTGCAAGGACCGAACCGGCCCGACTACCTGATGTTTGTCAACGAGCAGTACGTTGCACCACAAATCCTGCGGCTGGCGGAAGGCAGCGGGGTCAAGCTGTTCATGGTCAACGCGGTGCTGACCGCCGATCAGCAGGCGCTGGTCGGCGAGCGGGCCGATCGCATTGGCAGCCTGGTGCCCAATGACGAGGAGGGCGGCTACCTGATGATGAAAGAGTTGATTCGCTTGCATCCGCCAGTGGTGCGAGACGAGCCGATTGAAGTGCTGGCGTTTTCCGGCCTGAAGATCACGCCGTCGGCGCAATTGCGCGAGCGCGGCATGCAGCGTGCCTTGGCCGAGCATCCTCAGGTGCGCCTGCGACAACTGGTGTACAGCGGCTGGACACGGCAGCGCGCCTACGAACAGGCGCGGCAACTGGTCAGCCGCTATCCGAAGGTGTCACTGGTGTGGTCGGCAAATGACGAGATGGCGTTCGGCGCCATGCGCGCGTTTGCCGAAGCGGGCAAGGTGCCGGGCAAGGACGTGCTGTTCAGCGCGGTCAATACCTCATCCGAGGCGTTGCAGGCGGTGATCGATGGACGCCTGAGCGCACTGGTGGGCGGTCATTTCACCCTCGGCGGCTGGGCGCTGGTGGAATTGCATGACTATGACCAGGGCGTCGACCTGGCCCGTTACGGCGGTCGTGATCGCCAGGTGCCGTTGCTGCAACTGATCGACAAGCATCAGGCCCGGCAAATTCTGGCCATGGGCTCGGCACCGGGTTACGGGGTGAGCTTTCGCAAGCTGTCCGCCAAGGGGCGTCCGGCCTCGTATCGTTACCCGTTCGAGCTGCAGACCCTGATGCACTGACCGCCCTCAGACCCCGGCGAAATGCAGCACCAGTTTGACGATGGCAAACAGGGTCAGGGCGAACACGGCGGTGAAGCCGATCCCCAGGATCACGAAGTGGCTGGGCTTGCCATGGGTGAAGTCCCTTGCCCGATTTTTCCCGCTTTGCACGCCAAATGCCGCCGCCATCACGCTGTGCAGCATCTGCCAGAAGCTCGGTGGTTTGTTGTCGACTGGATCGTCCATAAATCCCCCGTCCGAAAGGCTGTCCCGACAGCATAGTCAATCCTGCCGGTTGTGCCGTGGTCGCACGGGGGATCCTGACGGGTCCGGTCATACGCCCACGGCCATGCGATAACTATGTACCGCAGGTCACTGCGGCGGACATGGTGTCCTGTGCTCCCATTATTCAGGAGAGACAGGATGTCCCATCATTCCCCCGACGTTGCCCCGTGCGCCCGTCAGCGCCAGCGTCCACGGCAAGTTGCTTGAGCAGATGATCCCCGATTGGCTGATTGCCGCCTCGCCAGCCCGGCAAGCCGCGATGAAGGCGGCCAGTACCCGTCCACCGCCCGGCTATCACGAATTCCCGCAGAAACAGCAACAAGCCTTGAAAGACCAGGTCACGGCTGCCTTTGTCGCCCAGACCCGACTCGACAAGACCATGGCCGGCCTCGAAAGCGTCGAGGCATTTGCCCAAACGTTGCTTGGCGAGGCACTCAAGGATCAGTTCAACGTCACGGTCGATCTCGGCAAGACCTTGCTGTGCCTCAGACGGCCCTTCGAACTCGGAGTGCTGGAGGTGGAAGTGTCCACCTTCGAAGTGTTGAAACTGCCATTGTTGCAAGCGGCACTGCACAACTTCGAGGCCTGGGAATGTGAAGCAGGGGCCTATCACGCCAAATCCGGTTTCGTGGTCGAGACAGCGACCCCCGGCGAGTTTCAGGCCGCAGAAATCGGCATCTCGGTCAGTCAGTTTCTGACGCTGTGCCGTTCACTCGACGTCGGTTCGCTTTATCAGACACGGATCAAAGCGTTTTTCGAGAACAACGACACCTTGCGTGGGCAGTTCATTGCCAGTCAGAAAGCCGCGTTGCGTGCCGCCGCGCAATGGGCGCTGCTGAAAAAGGACATCGAGCCTGCCGACTACCGGATGATTCTGTCGGTGGTGGACGGTCAGATCCACCCGCAACTTGGCGGCAAGGCCGTGTGGTTTCGCGATCTGAGCCTGATGAAGCGGCGGATGACCGGTTGCGTCGTGTTCAGCATCAGCGAGCGCTACCGCTACACCAACGAATTCATCGTCTACATTCCCCATGACCCGCAACACCCGCTCAAGCGTTACAGCAGCGCGCAGATGCGTGAGGTGTTCAAACGCAAGTTCACGGCGACCGACACTACGGCGACCGGGCAAGGACCGACCGCTTACCAGCGGTTTTTCAGTCAGTTCGTGGCCTATGCCGACCGCCCTTACTATTTCAGTCAGTTCACCCAGAAGGCCGCGGACGCCCCGAGTGACCCGTTGCATTCGATCTGGGTCAAGGTCGCACAGCTGATACCGCCGCTGTCCACTATCGTGCAGATCAAGGAGTTGCCACCCGAAGTCCCCGGCAAGCGCGAGCCGCACCCTGACCCGTATCTCGACCCGTTTGCCATCACGCGCCAGGACGTTGCCGGGATCTGGGGCGCCAACACCGATTTGTGGCAATACCTTTACGAACAGCACCGGGCCAAATTCATCGCCGACGCGCGCGCCCATGCCGTGCCCACGGCGGACGTCGACGCCCGGGTCCGGGCAGCCAAACTCAATCATCTGCTCGAACTCGGCATGCTGGGATTGAACATGGTGTCGATGTTCGTCCCGGTGCTGGGCGAAATCATGATGACCGTGATGGCGGGGCAACTGCTCTACGAGTCCTTGGAAGGCGCCATCGAATGGTCGGAAGGCGATCGCCAGGCTGCCAAGGCGCATCTGGTCGATGTGGCGCAGAACCTGGCACTGATTGGCGTAATGGGCGCAGTGGGCAAGGGCGTAAGCCGCCTGCGCGCGGCCTCCGCCGAACCCGTGATCGAGCACCTGCAACCGGTCGAGCGGCCCAATGGCTCGGTTCGCCTGTGGAAACCCGACCTCGATGCCTACGCCAGCGATATTGTCCTGCCAGCGACTGTCGGGCCCGACGCGCAAGGCGTGTATCGGTTCGACGGCAAGACCTTCATTCGCCAGCAGGGCAAGCTCTATCAGACGCACTACGACGAGAACCTGAATAACTGGCGCATCCTCCACCCGCAGGATCCGGCGGCGTATCAACCGCTCCTCGAGCACAATCGACTGGGCGCCTGGCGCCACACCCTCGAGCGGCCGCTGCACTGGGATCGACTGACCCTGCTGCGGCGCATCGGTCACTCGACTGACGCATTTTCGGATGAGCAATTGCTCGAAATCGCCGACCTCAGTGGTGTCAGTGATGATGCCCTGCGGCAAATGCACCTCGATCACCAGCCGGCGCCACTGGCCCTGGCCGACACGCTGCGCTTGTATGAGGCGAATCAGCAGGTCGGGCGCTTGATCGACCAAGTTGAACGAGGAACCAGGCTTGACGATTCGTACCTGCTGACGCTGCCCATGCTTACGCAAATGCCGCGCTGGCCGAGCGGGCAGATGCTGGAAGTCTTTGACGGACCGCAGTTCGTCCGGCCCCAGCCGTCTGTTCGGCGCGCCGTCAGGTGCAATCGAGGGCCCGACGCGTGCGCCGATCCGGATCACCCGCGCCGACGTGCTCGACGGCCAACTGCCTGCGCGCATTCTGGCAACGCTGGATGAGCCGCAAACCGTTTGGCTGCTGGGTGCCGAGCCGGCGCGGGTCATCGAATCCCGGCCGCTGGAGTTGCGCAAACAGATCGCCGATTACCTGCGAACCCGGCAGCCGGCAATGTTCGACAGGCTGTATGACGAACCCGCGCTGAACGACCCGCGAATCGCCAGGCTACAGGCCGCCACGCCGGGGGCTGGGCAGTTCGGCGGCAATCCGCGTGCTGCTCGAGGCGAACGCCGAGGAACTGACGCGTCTGCAGAACGGTGGGCGGGTACCGTTGCGGCTGCTGGAGATCTCCCGTGAATATGTCCGGCAGCGGCGTTTCAACCATGCGAGTGCCGGTCTGCACATGGAAAATTCGGCCGGCGGCGACAGCCAATGGCTGGCCTTGCGCGCCCTGGAGCGGCTGCCGGGCTGGTCGGACGAAGTGCGTCTGGAAGTACGCGAAGGCAGTGTCGACGGGCCGTTGATCGACAGCATCGGCAGCGAAAGCGCCGGTCAGACTCACTACCTGGTCAAGCGCGGGCCGGCCTATCAGGCGTACAGCGCGCACGGGGAAGCGCTCAACGGCGTCCCGCGGCGCGGGGACAACTTTTTTGCCTCGATCCTCCATGCGTTGCCCGATCAGACGCGACTGGCTCTGGGTTTTGCCGAGGTTTCGCGTAGTGCCAGACTGCGCCGGGCAGTGATCGAGTGTGTGGCCCGCCATCGCACCGAACTGGCTCGGCTGGCGAGCAGGCGCCATGGCCACAAGCAGCGCTTCAAGGCGCCAGTGCGGGTACGCCAGCACGGCCTGGGTTATTACGCCAGCGGTCGCGGCGAAGGCGTGAACCCGCTGCTGGTGACGCGCGTGCAGGATGTGTATCCGACGCTCACCGATCAGCAGGCGGGCGGGTTCATCCTCAAACAATTGGCCGCCGGGCGGACTGACGCGCAGATCTACGAGATGTTGCAACGGCGTCTGCGTGAATGGCAGGCGCTCGAATCGACACTGGCGCAATGGGAAGGTGTGCCTTCCCCGGAGCCGACGCTGCAATCGATGATCGGCGGCAAATCCAGCGTCGTGCGCAGCCTCAAGCAGAGCTGGCGCCATGCGCCACTGGCCGACAGTCAGGCGAGTGCCGCACGCCTCGATCTGACGTGCGACGAGCCGTTGCCGGAGCTGCCGGCAGATTTCTCGCATGTGCGCGACCTGCGCATCAGAGGGCGTTGCATCACCGATGCCAACGGCGATGAACTGTTGAGCCATTTCCCCAGGCTCAAGGCGCTGCGCATCAATGCCACCGCAGAAACGTTTACCAACGTGCCGGTGGTGCTACAGAACATGCCGGAGCTGACTGACCTGACGCTCTACGGCGCGATGCCCTATGCCGCCGACATGCCGGCACGCCTGGCTCAATTGACCCGACTTGAAGCATTGAGTGTCAGCACCTCGAGTTATCAGTCGCTGGCGTTCGACGTCAGCGGCATGCGCAATTTGCGCAGCCTGGACATCGTCGCCTATTCATTGTTCGACTGGCCTGCGGGTGCGTTGGAGCTGCCGGCCCTGGAGCGTCTGAACCTCAGGGACACGAGCATCAGCACCGTGCCCGCCGAGCTGCTGCAGGGGCACGAAAAACTCTGGTCGGGGCTGTCGCTGGACTGGTCAAGATTCTCCCGGGAAAACTTCGCGGGCGTGTACGAATACGTCAAAACCCTGCCGGAGCACCTGATCGATCGAGAGACGATGGTCAGGGATTATTGTCGCGGCGAGTTGCGGCGCCTGGGCGAGGGCGTGCATCAATCCACCGAGGGGATATTCCATCGTTTCTTCGAGCAATGGCCCGATGAGCAGCAGCGTTTCACCGCCATCAATGCCTTGAGCGATCAATATGCGGCGCTGGAACGTGAACTCAGTCAGTGGCAGCAGCGCCTGGTGGTGTCGGCAGAATCGCTGTCCGAACTGATCGCGCGATCAAACCTGGTCCATGTGCTCAAAGCCAGTTGGCGCAACGGGTTGTTCAAGCGCTATGGCGCAACGATCAGCGCCTCGACCGTGGATTTGTCGGGGTTGAGGCTCAGCGAGCTTCCGGTGTTGCCGGCAGACGCCTTTGCGCATGTACGCACGCTGCTGCTCAATGGCCAGCGGGTTGCCGGCGCGCAGATGCGCGGGTTCATCAGCGCATTCAGCGAAGTCCGCACCCTTGATCTGAGTAATAATGCCTTGCACGAGTGGCCGATCGAGTCGCAGCGCCTTTCGCGCTTGATGCACCTGGACCTCGCCGACAATCTGTTGACCGATGGTTCAAGCCTGCAGAGCGGATTGAGTGAATTGCCTGCGCTTGAACAGCTCAATCTGCGGAACAATCCGCTGAGCGAGTTGAACGTGGGCAGCCTGCAGCGTTTGAAGGCCCTCGACCTGCAGCGCACGCACCTGCAACACTGGCCGGCAGGCGCAGAAGGCTTGCCGCAACTGTCGTGGCTGGACCTGCGCGATACCCGTATCAGCACGCTGCCGCCCGTCGTGCTTGAGAGCACCTCACTGCTCAACACCAACCTGACCGGTGCGCCCCTGACCGCAGCGGCGTCGGCGCAACTGCGTTCGGCGCAACTGCGGCTCGAGCACGACCTGGGTCTGCCTGCCGGCGCGCTGGATGCGTTTGCCCGGGAGCCGGTGCCGGCGACGTTTCCCCCAGCGGAGAACGGTTTGACCGTGGCCCGCCAGTTGCTGCCGTTGACGCCGGCACCCGTCAGTACCGGGCTGGTACGCATGCGCCAGAATCTGCAGCGGATGCAGCCGGCCTTTAGCGATAGACAAGCCATGCAAGTGATCGAGGCGCTGCGTAGCGATGGCGCCACTGATGTGCAGATCGCCGAGCAGATCACGGGCTGGAGTCAGACGTTTGAAACCCTCGTTCGCCGACTCAACGGCTGGCTGTATACCCGGGAAACCCGTGGAGCTGACTGGGTCATCTCTTCGCAGTCGCGCAGCCTCGCGGCGTGGCGCATCCTCACCTGCTGGCGTGCCAGGTTAGCGGTTGCCGGGGGCGATGCGGTTCTGGATCTCAACGGCCTGCAATTGGGCGATCTACCGGCGCTGCCCGAGGATTTCGGGCATGTCGGCAGTCTGGACCTGACAGGCACTCGGGTGACGGCCGAGGGCAGCGACGGGTTTCTCAAGTCGTTCACCCACCTGCGTCATCTGACCCTTAATGGCAATGCGCTCACAGGGCTGCCTGAAGGCGTCCGGCAGATGCCGCAGCTGGAGCGACTCGAGCTTTCCAGCAACCACTTCAGCGGCAGCGAGGACCTGTATGCCGCGCTGTCCGGTCTGGAGCATCTGCAAGCTCTGGACCTGAGCTACAACTACCTTGATGCGTTCGACGTCAGCTATTTCGAGCATTTGCAAAATCTGGATCTGCGCAACAACAATCTGGCCGAATGGCCGGCCGGTGCGCTGGATGCGCGGCACCTGCAGACACTGAACCTCAGTCGCAACGACATCACCGCCATCCCCGAAGAGGCGCTGGACGGTCAGCACGATGAGCTGATGGACGGCACCGACCTGACTGACAACTACAACCTGTCGCAGGAGTCCCTCGAAAGGCTCAGGGCCTATCAGACGGCGGGTAACCGCCAGCGGGTGCTCGGTTTTTCGAGTTCCGATCTGGAGGAAATGGCTGACGATGTTGCCGGCGGGCTCAGCGAAACCACGAACAGCATCGAGTCGGACGAATCGCTTCCGGACGAACTGGGCCATGCGCAGCAGAAAGCGCCGTGGCTGGCGAATCTGCCGCCGGAGCAGGCGTCCGCCCGAGACCGGCTCTGGGATCAACTGGCTGCGGAACCGGACAGCGGGGCATTCTTCCATTTGCTTGACCGATTACAGGACACCCAGGAGTTTCGCGTGGCCAATGCCGACCTGACCCGACGGGTCTGGAGGGTCATGGAGGCTGCCGCCGCCGACAGTGAACTGCGCGAGGTGATTTTCGCCGGCTCGGCCACCCATGGAACGTGCGTGGACGGGCGAATCCTCACGTTCAGTGGCCTGGAGAGCAAGGTCTTTACCTACAACGCCTTGCTCGATTTGCCGGCCGGTCGCCCGGGAATTCGCGGCGAGGCCTTGTTGTCGTTGTCGCGGCAACTGTTCCGGCTGGACAAGGTCGATGAACTGGCGAAAGCGGCGGCTGCGCGCAGTGGTTTTGACGAAGCCGAAGTCCGCCTCGGTTACCGGATCGGTCTGACCGGTGGCTGGGAGGATGGACTGGAATTGCCCGGGCAGCCGAAAAACATGAAATTCGCCTCCGGTGTAACGCCTCGGCAGTTGTTCGATGCGCGGGCCGAGGTGGTTAGCGCGGAGCACTCCGACCGGTTTCTGGAGGATCTGATCCAGCGCGATTACTGGCTGGATTACCTCAAGGAGCAGCAGCCCGAAGCGTTCAGGCAAATGGATGAAGGGCAGTTGATGGAGGAGGGCGAGGACGACGGTCTGAGTGTTGACGACCCGCTTTATCTGAGCCGGTTGTTCGATCAGGCAGCGGCGCGCAATGCCAGGCTTATCGAATTGACGCGACAAGCGATTGAACGGATCGGTTTGTCTGCCGACAAGGCACCAATGCCCGGCTCCTCCGGGCAATCGTCAGGCGCATAAAACCTGGTGAACGGTCACTCCCTGGCCGATCCGGGGAGTGACCGTCGCGCTTATTCGTCGTAACCGAGGTTCGGCGCCAGCCAGCGCTCGGTCACGCTCAGTTCCTGACCTTTGCGCGAGGTGTAGCTCTGCACCTGATCCTTGTCGACCTTGCCCACGGCAAAGTATTGCGCCTGCGGGTGCGCGAAGTACCAGCCGCTGACCGCGGCTGCGGGGAACATCGCATAGTGTTCGGTGAGGAACACGCCGCTGCGGCCCGCGCGCATTTCGCTGGCCTCAGGATCGAGCAGGGTGAACAGCGTGGCCTTCTCGGTGTGATCCGGGCAGGCCGGGTAACCCGGTGCCGGACGGATACCGGAGTACTGCTCTTTGATCAGCGCTTCGTTGTCCAGCACTTCGTCCTTGGCATAACCCCAGTGTTCTTTACGCACTTGCTGGTGCAGCCATTCGGCGCAAGCTTCCGCCAGACGGTCGGCGAGGGCTTTGACCATGATCGAGTTGTAGTCGTCGCCAGCGTCCTGATAAGCCTTGGCCACTTCTTCGGCGCCGATGCCGGCGGTGGTGATGAACCCCCCGACGTAATCGGTCACTTCGCTGTCTTTCGGCGCGACGAAGTCGGCCAGCGAGAAGTTCGGCTTGCCGTCGGTCTTGATGATCTGCTGACGCAGATGATGCAGGCGCGCCATGGGCTTGCCGTCATCGCCGTACAGCTCGATATCGTCGTCGTGTACCTGATTGGCCGGCCAGAAACCGAACACCGCACGGGCGCTGATCAGCTTCTCGTCGATCAGCTTGGTGAGCATTTCACGCGCATCCTTGTACAGCGCGGTGGCGGCTTCACCGACCACTTCGTCTTCGAGGATGCGCGGAAACTTGCCGGCCAGGTCCCAGGAGATGAAGAACGGCGTCCAGTCGATGTATTCAGCCAGCACGTTGAGGTCGATGTTGTCCAGCACGCGGGTGCCGGTGAAGGTCGGTTTGACCGGCGTGTAGCTGGCCCAGTCGAACTGCGGCTTCTTGGCGATCGCCGCCGCGTAGCTCAGGCGCTCGGTACGGGCGCTGCGGTTGGCGGTGCGCTCACGCACGTCGACGTAATCGGCGCGGGTCTTCTCGACGAATCCGGCCTTGAGTTCCTTGGACAGCAACTGCGTCGCGACGCCGACCGCACGCGAGGCGTCGGTCACGTAGACCACTGCATCGTTGCTGTACTTCGGCTCGATTTTCACGGCGGTGTGCGCCTTGGACGTGGTCGCGCCACCGATCATCAGCGGCAGATGGAAATCCTGACGCTGCATTTCCCGGGCAACGTGAACCATCTCGTCCAGCGACGGGGTGATCAGGCCGGACAGGCCGATGATGTCGCACTTTTCTTCCTTGGCGACCTGGAGGATTTTCTCCGCCGGAACCATCACGCCGAGGTCGACGATGTCATAGCCGTTGCAACCCAGCACCACGCCGACGATGTTCTTGCCGATGTCGTGCACGTCGCCTTTTACCGTGGCCATCAGGATCTTGCCCTTGGCTTCCGGCTTGTCGCCTTTTTCCAGTTCGATGAACGGGATCAAATGCGCCACGGCTTGCTTCATCACACGGGCGGATTTCACCACCTGCGGCAAGAACATTTTGCCGGCGCCGAACAGGTCGCCAACGATGTTCATGCCGGACATCAGCGGGCCTTCGATGACTTCGATCGGGCGGGCAAATGACTGGCGCGACTCTTCGGTGTCTTCGACGATGTGGGTGGTGATGCCCTTGACCAGCGCATGCTCCAGACGCTTGTTGACGTCCCAGCTGCGCCACTCTTCGGTCTCGGCTTCCTTGACGCTGCCGTCGCCCTTGTACTTGTCGGCGATGGCGAGAAGGGCGTCGGTGCCTTCCTGCGTGCGGTTGAGGATCACGTCTTCGACGGCGTCGCGCAGTTCCTGCGGGATTTGATCGTAGATTTCCAGCTGACCGGCGTTGACGATACCCATGGTCAGGCCGGCGCGGATCGCGTACAGCAGAAACACCGAGTGGATCGCCTCACGCACCGGGTTGTTGCCGCGGAACGAGAACGACACGTTGGACACACCGCCGGAACTCAGCGCATACGGCAGCTCGTCGCGGATATAGGCGCAGGCGTTGATGAAGTCCACAGCGTAATTGTTGTGTTCTTCGATACCGGTGGCCACGGCGAAGATGTTCGGGTCGAAAATGATGTCTTCCGGCGGGAAGCCGACTTCGTTGACCAGAATGTCGTAGGAGCGTTTGCAGATCTCTTTCTTGCGCGCTTCGGTGTCGGCCTGGCCGGCTTCGTCGAAGGCCATGACCACCACTGCCGCGCCGTAGCGTTTGCACAGCTTGGCGTGATGGATGAACTGCTCGACGCCTTCTTTCATGCTGATCGAGTTGACGATGCCCTTGCCTTGAATGCACTTCAGACCGGCTTCGATGACTTCCCATTTCGACGAGTCGATCATGATCGGCACGCGGGAGATGTCCGGCTCGCCGGCGATCAGATTGAGGAAGGTCACCATGGCCTTCTTCGAATCGAGCATCCCTTCGTCCATGTTGATGTCGATCACCTGGGCGCCGGCCTCGACCTGCTGCAGGGCGACTTCCAGGGCTTCGGTGTAGTTGTCTTCACGGATCAGACGGGCGAACTTCGCGGAGCCGGTGATGTTGGTCCGCTCGCCGACGTTGACGAACAGTGAGCTGCGATCAATGGTGAACGGCTCCAGACCCGAGAGGCGGCAGGCCTTGGGGATGTCCGGAATCTGCCGCGGCGCGTAACCGGCGACGGCTTTGGCGATGGCTTCGATGTGGCCCGGAGTGGTGCCGCAGCAACCGCCGACGATGTTGAGGAAACCGCTTTGGGCGAATTCTTCGATGACCTTGGCGGTGTCCACCGGCAATTCGTCGTACTCGCCGAATTCGTTCGGCAAACCGGCGTTCGGGTGCGCCGACACGTGAGTGCTGGCCTTGTTCGACAGCTCTTCCAGATACGGACGCAGTTCGCTGGCGCCGAGGGCGCAGTTGAGGCCGACCGAGATTGGCTTGGCGTGGGCCACCGAGTTCCAGAACGCTTCGGTGGTCTGGCCCGAGAGGGTGCGGCCGGACGCATCGGTGATGGTCCCGGAAATCATGATCGGCAGTTCAATGTGCAGCTCTTCGAACACGCCTTGTACGGCGAAGATCGCGGCTTTGGCGTTGAGCGTGTCGAAGATGGTTTCGATCAGGATCAGGTCGACGCCGCCCTCGATCAGGCCTTTGGTGGCTTCGGTGTAGTTTTCTACCAGTTCATCGAAGGTGACGTTGCGGTAGCCGGGATTGTTGACGTCAGGCGACAGCGAGCAGGTGCGGCTGGTCGGGCCGAGTACGCCGGCGACGAAGCGTGGCTTGTCCGGGTTCTCGGCGGTCTTGGCGTCGGCCACCTTGCGCGCCAGGCGCGCGCCTTCTACGTTTAATTCGTACGCCAGTTCTTCCATGCCGTAGTCAGCCATGGAAATGCGCGTGGCGTTGAAGGTGTTGGTTTCCAGAATGTCGGCGCCGGCATCCAGATAAGCCTTTTCGATGCCGCCGATCACGTCCGGACGGGTGATCACCAACAGGTCGTTGTTGCCCTTGACGTCGCTCGGCCAGTCGGCGAAGCGTTTGCCGCGATAATCCTGCTCCTCGAGCTTGTAGCTCTGGATCATCGTGCCCATGCCGCCATCGAGTATCAGGATGCGCTCTTTGAGGGCTTGCTTGAGAGCTTGAAGGCGGACGCTGCGATCGGACATTGGGACTACTCGAAAAGACCATGACGAAGGGCCGGGATCATAGCAAACCTGTGCGCTTTTGGAGCATGTGCCGCTTTTGCATGAATATCGCTCATGTTGGTACGGGCGTCATACTGTAGAATCGCGGGCGTTTTTTTCTGGATCGGGATCAAGGGCATGTCGTACCGCGTCATCAGCATTTTCTTGCTGTTTTTAAGCTGGGGCGCCGTGGCGCAGGAACCCGCGATTTCTCCTGCTATTTCGTACACTCGAGACATCCAGCCGATCTTCACCGAGAAGTGCGTGGCCTGCCATGCGTGCTACGACTCGGCGTGCCAGCTCAATCTGGGCAGCGGTGAAGGCGCTGGCCGTGGCGCGAGCAAGATGCCGGTCTACGACGGCGAGCGCACCCAGGCCGCGCCGACCACGCGACTGTTCTATGACGCTTTCGGCAAACGTGCGTGGCAGCAGAAGGGCTTCTATTCGGTGCTCGACGCTCAGGGCAGTCAGGCGGCGCTGATGGCGCGCATGCTGGAACTGGGCCACAAAACCCCGCTGACCCCGAATGCCAGGTTGCCGGAAGAGATCGTCCTCGGCCTGCAACGGGAAAACATGTGTGCGATGCCCGCCGAGTTTGAAGGCTATGCCGGCGCCCATCCGAAAGAAGGCATGCCGCTGGCGGTGACCGGCCTCACCGATCAGCAATACCAGACCCTGCAACGCTGGCTGGCGTCCGGTGCGCCGATCGACGAGCAAGGCCTGGCCCCAAGCGCCAAAGAAGCGCTGCAAATCGTGCAGTGGGAAAACCTGCTCAACACCCCGGGCGCGCGGCAGAGTCTGGTCGGGCGCTGGTTGTTCGAACACTGGTTCCTCGCCCATATCTATTTTAAGGACGGCGAGCCGGGGCACTACTTCCAGTGGGTGCGTTCGCGCACGCCGACCGGGCAGCCGATCGACCTGATCGCCACCCGACGCCCGAATGACGACCCGGGCACTCAGGTGTATTACCGCCTGTGGCCGGTGCAAGGGGTGATCGTGCACAAGACCCACATCACTTATCCGCTGAGCGCGGCGAAGATGGCGCGTGTCAAAAGCCTGTTCTACAGCGGCAACTGGCAAGTCAACGCGCTACCGGGGTACGGGCCGCAGAGCCGGGCCAACCCGTTCGCCACGTTCGAAGCGATTCCGGTGCAGGCGCGCTACCAGTTCATGCTCGACAATGCCGAATACTTCGTCCGCACCTTCATTCGCGGGCCGGTGTGCCGTGGGCAGATTGCGACGGATGTGATCCGCGATAACTTCTGGGCGCTGTTCCAGGCCCCGGAACACGATCTGTACATCACCGACCCCAACTATCGCGGCCAGGCCACGCCGTTGCTGGCAATGCCGGGGCAGAACGATGACGTCGGCAGTGTCCTGAGCCTGTGGCACAACTACCGCAACAAGCGCAACGAATACGAAGCCCTGCGCCGCGACAGCTACGCTGACCAACCGCCGCCGAGCTGGTCGACCCTGTGGGCCGGCAACGACAACGCGCTGCTGAGCATTTTCCGCCACTTCGACAGCGCTTCGGTGACCAAAGGCCTGATCGGCGAAGTGCCGCAAACGATGTGGCTGTTCGACTATCCGCTGCTGGAACGCACCTATTACCAGTTGGCGGTCAACTTCGATGTGTTCGGCAACGTCTCCCATCAGGCGCAGACCCGTCTGTATTTCGACCTGATCCGCAACGGCGCCGAACAGAACTTCCTGCGTCTGATGCCGGCCGATTCCCGTGAGGACTATCTCGACGATTGGTATCAGAGCAGCGGCCAGTTCAAGATGTGGCTCGACTACGAAGCCATTGACGACGACAAACCGACCGGGCTGAAGCTCGATCCGAAGGACCCGAAATACGACTTCGCCATGCAACTGCTGGCACGCTACGGCGACCTCAATGCGCGGCCGGATCCGATCAACCGCTGTGACGGCGCCTATTGCTCGCGACCGAATATCGACCCGGCGCTGCAGAACGCCGAACAGGCGCTGAGCCGCCTGACGTCACGACCGGCCGCCGGTCTGAAGGTTATCGACCAATTGCCGGAAGCCACCTTGCTGCGTATCGAAACCCGCAGCGGCAAACGCGAGGTCTACAGCTTGCTGCGCAACCGTGCGCACAGCAACGTGGCGTTTCTGTTGGGCGAATCCCTGCGCTATCAGCCGGGACTCGACACCTTGACCATTTATCCAGGCGTGCTCAGCAGTTACCCGAATTTCATGTTCAACATTCCGGCCGCGCAAGTCCCGGAGTTTGTCGATGCCATGGAAAGCGCCAAGGATGCCGACCGCTTCGAGAAAATCGTCGAACGTTGGGGGATCCGTCGCAGTCATCCGCAATTCTGGTTCTATTTTCACGACCTGAGCCAGTACATCCACGAAACCGAACCGGTGGAAGAGGGCGTGCTGGACATGAACCGCTACGAGAATCTTTGATCGTTGAGATCGACCTGCTGTCCCAACTCCAAGCAACACCGCAAAGCCCCTGTAGGAGCTGCCGAGTGCAACGAGGCTGCGATCTTTTGATTCTTTAACAACAAAGATCAAAAGATCGCAGCGTGCCGCAGCTCCTACAGGAGACCGGAGGTGATTCAGGAATTGTGCACGGGAGCCGATCATGTTGATTTCAGTGCAGGCCCTGCGGGCGCTTGCCGCGTGGACCGTGGTCTGCCACCACTTCATGCAGATTTTTTTCGACTTCAAGGCGCGCGGCCCGGTCGGGCAGTTCTTCATTGATAAAGGCGCAGTCGGCGTCGATGTCTTCTTCGTCATCAGCGGGCTGGTGATTTTCTTGTCTACCGAAAGCAAGTCGTTGCCTCCGGCGCGGTTTCTGCTGTATCGGCTGTCGCGCATCGTCCCGGCATACTGGCTGTACACGCTGCTGATGGCGTTGCTGGTGGTGTTCGCCCGACCGCTGTTGCCGGATCAGTCGGTGGACTGGGCGCATGTCCTGCTGTCGCTGCTATTCATTCCTGCGCAGAATCCCGGCGGTTATGGGATCTATCCGACGCTGAATGTCGGCTGGACGCTCAATTACGAAATGCTTTTCTATGTGTTGTTCGCCTGTGCGCTGGTGTTCCGCTGGCAGGTGCGCTTGCTGGTGGTTGGCGCGTTGCTGTTTTCGGTTTGTCAGGCGTTTGGCTGGATCAACGAGTTTTACCGTTCGGACATCGTCTACGAATTTTTGCTGGGAATCGGCATTGGCGTGCTCTATCGCCGGGGCTGGATCGGTGCAGGTTTATGGCTGCCGCTGTTGGCGATGGGGGCCGCGTTGACAGCGGTCTACCACCTGACGCCGGCGCCAAGGTTGTTGAACTGGGGAATTCCGAGCGCGGTGCTGGTGATGGCGTGCATGGCACTGGAGCGCTATGTCGAGCACAACCGCGTGATGAAATGGCTCGGCGACTGTTCCTATTATTCGGTGTATCTGATGCATGTGCTGGTGCTGTCGGTTGGCGGTTTTATCGCGCGGCGTTACGGGGTCAACCCGTATCTGATGTTCATCGTCTGCGCGGTGGCCATCGCTGGGGGGTCATGGTTGAGCTACGAATGGGTGGAAAAACGCTGCTATCAGTGGCTTAAAGCGCGGATCGATGGCGAACCGCTGCGCGTACCCGTCGAGAATCTTTCCCGACAAAAATACTAGGACTTTGTCCGGCGCAATGATTGGCGTAAACTGCGCCCAAGCCTGCGAGGAGTTTCCATGACCGCTATTACCATTACCGACGCCGCCCACGATTACCTGGCCGATCTGCTCTCCAAGCAGAACACCCCGGGTATCGGCATCCGCGTCTTCATCACCCAGCCTGGCACCCAGTACGCCGAAACCTGCATTGCCTACTGCAAGCCGGGCGAAGAAAAACCTGAAGATACCGCGCTGGGGCTGAAAAGCTTCACCGCCTATATCGACTCGTTCAGTGAAGCGTTTCTCGACGATGCCGTCGTCGACTACGCCACCGACCGCATGGGCGGCCAGCTGACCATCAAGGCGCCAAACGCCAAAGTCCCGATGGTCAACGCCGACAGCCCGGTCAACGAGCGCATCAACTATTACCTGCAAACCGAAATCAACCCGGGGCTGGCCAGCCACGGCGGTCAGGTCAGCCTGATCGATGTGGTCGAGGACGGCATTGCCGTGCTGCAGTTCGGCGGCGGCTGCCAAGGCTGCGGCCAGGCCGACGTGACCCTGAAGGAAGGTATCGAGCGCACCTTGCTCGAGCGTATTCCAGAGCTCAAAGGTGTGCGCGACGTGACCGACCACACGCAGAAAGAAAACGCCTACTACTGAGTAAGGTGTTCACTGCGAACATGAAAAACGGCGCCCCGTGAGCGCCGTTTTTTTATGTCCTTTTGTAGCGAGGGGATTTATCCCCGATGGGGTGCGAAGCAGCCCAAGAAATGGAACTGCTGCGCAGTTCATCGGGGATAAATCCCCTCACCACAGGTTTTTTATCCAGCCACAAAACTCATCTGACTCAGGGTCTGTAGAGATGTGCATGCCCCGCGCGATACAGCGATGACTCGCTGAACACCTCACTGCCCAGCACCCGACCCACCAGAATCAACGCCGTACGCCGAAACCCCTTGGCCGCAACCTTCGCCGCAATGTCCTCCAGCGTCCCCACCACCCAGTCCTGATCCGGCCACGTCGCCCGGTGAATCACTGCAATCGGGCAATCCGCGCCGTAATGCGGCAGCAATTCAGTGATGATTTTCTGCAGATGATTGACCCCCAGGTGAATCGCCATGGTCGCGCCATGTTGTGCCAGATCGCCGAGTTCCTCGCCGGCGGGCATCGCGGCCTTGTCCGCATAGCGGGTCAGAATCACGCTCTGTGACACATCCGGCAGCGTCAGCTCGGCGCCAAGCAAGGCTGCACAGGCGGCGGTGGCGGTGACGCCGGGGATGATTTCGAACGGAATATTCAACTCGCGCAGACAACGAATCTGCTCGCCAATCGCGCCGTACAGGCTCGGATCACCCGAGTGCACCCGCGCCACGTCCTGGCCCTTGCCGTGGGCGGTTGTGATCAGTTCAATGATCTGCTCCAGATGCAATTCGGCGCTGTTGACCACCGTTTCCGCCTGATGTCCCTCGAGCACGGCGGCCGGCACCAGCGAGCCTGCGTAGATGATCACCGGGCAACTGCGGATCAGCCGCTGGCCTTTGACGGTGATCAATTCCGGGTCGCCGGGGCCGGCGCCGATGAAGTAGACGGTCATGAAGACATCCTGTGAAAAGCGGGGCAGGGCAACGCTTCAGATGAAGATTGCTCATGATCAAACAGGGGGATTATCGGGAATTTACGCAGCGCCGGCCAATGCCAGTGTCGCCTGAGCGTATTTCTGCCGGGAAATCAGCAGCTTTGCCGGTGCCTGAATCAACTGCTCGGCCAGGGCCAGGGCGGCACTTTCCGCCACACCGTAGCAACCGGTGCGCTCATAGGCAATCTGCGAGTGATGGCTCAGTCGCTGTTGGTAAATGGCCAATTCTTCGCTGCTGAAATACAACAGCGGCAGCGCCAGTTGGCTGGCCAGTTCCTGCAAACCGGGTTCATCGCGTTTCAGGTCGATGCTGGCCAGGGCCTTGACCGCCTCGAGTTCTATACGATGCGCCTGCAACGCCTGATCGAGTAACGCGCGTAGCGTGCTGGCCGGGCAGCCGCGCTGGCAGCCCAGGCCGACCACCAGGGTCGGCGCTGCGCGGTCATCGGTCATGCGTGGTATTGACCAGCGCTTTTGCGGCGGAACAACCAGGCGCTGATCAGGCCCAAGGCCAGCCAGAACGCCACGTTGGTCAGCTGCGAAGCGATTTTGAACTGGGCTTCCAAGGCTTCCGGAGCGAGCATCGAATGCACTTCCGGTTGCGGCGCGCCGATCACATGCGGCACGGCGAGGATCGCCACGCCCAGCAGCTTCATCAGCCAGTGACGGCTGAACACGATGAGGGCCAGGCCGACTGCGGTGGAAGCGGCGGTGCCGATCCACCACGTTTGCCGCGACGCCAGATCGGCGGCAGCGGTGCCCGGCAGTTCAGGCGGCAGGCCGAGGGTCGGCGCGAGGACGAAGGTCGCGTAACCGGCCAGGCCCCAGAGCAGGCCCTGCGAAGTTTT